>JBKDPX010000084.1:0-8727 GCA_046342165.1 Phycisphaerales bacterium
GATCAAAGAAGAAGATCAACTGATCATCACTCCGGACGCCCGCACCAACTCACTCGTGGCGGCGACGAGCGGGAAGAGCTTCGCGATTCTTGAATCGCTGTTGAAGACCCTTGACGGTGAGAAGTCCAATTTCTCAGTCGGCCTGCACATCATCGCCGTCGAGGCTGCGGACGTGCGGCAACTCGCGCCGCGCATCGATCGTTTGATGCGTGAACGCATCCAGGCCGCTGCGCAACAGGGATCGGTGCGAAACCCGCTCGATGCATTCTCAATCGAGCCCGAGGCGGTAAGCAATCTGCTCATCGTCGCATGCAGCGACGAGAACCTGATGGTTGTGAAGGAACTGATCAAGGCGATGACCGATGATGCGAATCGCATCGCGGCCGGAGAGCGCGTTGAGGTGTTGATGCTTCGTCGCGCTCGCGCGACGGAAGCGGCAACTTCCATCGCGTCGCTGTACGTTGAGAAGGAACTCGCCAAGCGAGGACCCAATTCGGTCAGCGTCACGCCTAACGAGCGCCTGAACGCCATCGTGGTCAGCGGCAACGAGCAGGACATGATCGAGATTCGAGCGCTCGCCGATCGAATCGATAACGCGGAGGTCAAGGCGACACAGCAGATTCGATGGATCGAACTTCGCAGCGCCAACGCCGTCGAGGTCGTCAAACTGCTCGAGAACGTGCTTGCGGGACGCCCTGTTGGCGGCGGTCGCGGCATCGGTTCGCGCCAGGCGACAAAGCTCCAGTTCATGCGAGACACGATTCTCGGCGAACTGCAGGGACAATCCGGGCGTCCGCCTACTGAGGCGGAGCTCGACGGCGCGATCAAGGATCAGGTGACGCTGACGCCTGATCCCCGCACCAATTCAGTTTGGATCACGGCGCCGGATGCGATGGTGGCGATCATCACCGAGATGATCGAGGATATTGAGAAGTCCTCGGCCGGCGCGCGCAAGATCGAGTACTTCCCGCTCAAGAACGCCGATGCGCGACAGATGGCTGAGTTGTTGCGGGACACTTTCAATCTGCGTCAGCAGGGCAACTCGCTCGTGCTGGTCCCGAACCGGGCTGGCCAAGACGAGGATCAAGTAAGCGGGAATGCGGAATCGGTCGATGGTTCCGCTTCGCTTTCGAACACGACGGTCACCGCGGTGCCGGATGAGCGGCAGCAACTCTCCATCGCGGTGGATGCGAGAACGAACACATTGGTTGTTTCCGGAACGCCGGAGTATCTCGATTTGGTTCGTGATCTCGTGAACAAGCTCGATGCCATCCAAGCCAACGAGCGTGAGCGCGTCGTGTACCACTTGAAGAACGCCAAAGCGAAAGATATCGAGTCCACGCTCCAGAATTACTTCAAGGGCGATTCGGATCGTCAGCGATCCACGCTCGGGCCGCAGCTCTCGGGCTCTTTGCTGAGAAGGCTCGAGGAAGAAGTAACTGTTGTCGGCGATGACAAGAGTAACAAGCTCGTGATATCAACTTCGCCTCGGTACATGGAGACGGTGATTGGAATCGTGCAAGAGCTCGACGCCGCTCCGCCCCAGGTGATGATCCAGGTGTTGCTCGCGGAAGTCACGCTCGATGCGGACTCGCAGTGGGGTATGGATATTCGCGCCGGACCGTTTGGAGGCGATCGAGTCACGGGGAGTACATTGGCCGGCAGTGCCGGCGTGCTCACCAGTCTCGGTGTTCCGAATCTGGCTGTTTCCGCGGCTGATTTCTCGTTGCTCATTCGCGCATTGCAGGCGCAAGGCAAGCTCGAGGTGTTGAGCAATCCTCAGGTAACTGTAAATAACAACTCGCTCGCGGAGATTCAGGTCGGTGATGAAGTCGCGATCGTCGACGGCGTTGAGCGTAACTACCAAGGCAACACATTCGCCGATGTCATTCGTAAACAAGTCGGCATCATTTTGAACGTCACACCGTCGATTTCCAGCGATGGATTTGTTCGCATGGAGATCAAGCCCGAGATTTCCCAGCTCTCAGCGAAGGTTCAGCAGATCAGTGCGGATATCACGGCGCCGATCATCAACAAGCGAACCGTCGACACCGTCGTCACCGTGAAGGACGGACAGAGCATCGTGATCGGCGGATTGATCCAGACGATCGAAGAGCAACGCAAAACCAAGGTTCCCGGTTTGGGTGATCTTCCCATCGTCGGAGGCGCGTTCCGATCACGCCAAACTCAGGCGAAGAAGACCGAACTTCTGGTCATTCTCACGCCGCGAGTCATTCCCGGCCAGGCGGAAGAGGCAGTCGAGGCGATTCAACATCTCAACGAATCCTCGACCGAACAGATGCAGGATCCTTCTGATGTCGAGGACTATCTCCTGCGTATTCGTGACGAGGTGCGACGCCAGCAGAGACTGCAAGACGGCGCGGAATCGCCCGAGGAGAATGCGCCGGACGACGGATTGCCTCCGGAGGCCAAGAGAGTTTCGCCCAACAAGGATCCTGAATGATGACTTCCGGATGCGGCACAATGCGGCGGCTGAAACTGGTGATGAAATCCCTGATGACGCCCTTGTTCGCGGCGTTGTCGATTCCCGGTTGCGTCGCTGCTGATGACGCACCACGACAAACTGCCGCGGACACCCCCGTCGGTGCTCGAGTCACGACCATGTGGTTGGCGACGACGCCGCCGCAGGATTCGGATGGCAACGGATGTCCTGACCTCATCGATGTTTCAATGTATCTTTTCGCCGAGCCTCATCCGATCCCCTTGCAACAACCTGGAACATTACTTTTCAAACTCGTTTCCGCTTCGGGTGAAGAGCTCGCGTCGTGGCAACTGGCGGAAGAGGCCGTGGCGTCCGGAAGTGCGAGTCTTCCGGCGGGGCCTGGTTATCTGTTTCGGCTGAACATTTTGGATCGTGGTTCCGACAAGTTGCCGCGGCAGCAAGCGGAGATTTTGGCAACCTTCACCGGCCGGGACGGCACGGTGGTCAGGCAGCGTAGTTCGACCTTTAAGGTCGGCAAAGTCGGTATCTGATAGGTAAAAAACGACTTCAAAGATCCGTATCTCGCCAGGCTTGCGGTACTCCGGCGCATCCATCCGATAGACAATCGGGCTAATATTCATTGTTTCGCGGCGGAGCAGAGGTTGAGTTTTGTTTGGGTGCGCAACCCGGTAGGAGTGTCATGAGCGGCGGTCAAAGCAATCAGGGAACGCGCGGCAATCGGTCCGCCGTCAACGGCTGGAGCCCTGAGTACATCGAGCAGGAATATTCGCGCTTTCTTGCCGATCCGGCATCCGTTCCGCCGGACATGCGCTCGTTCTTCCAGGGATTCGATCTCGCTCTGGCATCGCAGAGCGGTGGATCTGTCGCTCCCGCATCTCCGTTCCAGAGTGCGGTTGATGAACTCGTCGCGGCGTATCGCGACATGGGACACATCGTCGCCAAGACAGATCCATTCGGTCGCGTGTTGAATGAGAGACCTCCGACACTTTCGTTGTCGCACTATGGCCTCTCGGAGGCGGACCTCGATCGCACCGTTGAAGTGCCGCCCGCCGGTATGGGGATGGCTCCGACGCTGCGGGAAGTCATTGCCCGTCTGGAAGCGATTTATTGCGGATCGATCGGCGTTGAGTTCATGCACATCCACGATGAGCGTGAACGCTCTTGGTTCATCTCGAGGTTCGAGGGCGGCCGCGGACCCTCGCCGCTGACTCGCGACCAGAAATCAATAGTTCTTGAGCAACTTACATCCGCGGAGTGCTTCGACAAGTTCCTTGGCAAGCGATACCAGGGAAAGAAGCGATTCAGTCTCGAAGGCGGAGAGTCGCTCATCACGCTTTTGAAGTGGATGACGCAGACGGCGGGTGAACTCGGTACTCAAGAGATCATCGTCGGAATGCCTCACCGCGGTCGATTGAGCGTTCTGCGCAACTACCTCGGGAAGGATCTCGAAAAGCTCTTTACGGAGTTCGAGGATTCTTGGTCCGACGGGAACGATACCGGCGCCGGTGACGTGAAGTACCATCGCGGCTACTCGGGCGATCAGGATGTCGGCAATGGCAAGTTGGTGCATTTGTCGATGCTCAACAATCCGAGTCACCTCGAAAGCGTGAACGCCGTGGTGCTTGGAAAGACTCGCGCGAAGCAGGATTTGGTCGGCGATTCGGATCGGCGCCGCGTGGTGTCGTTGTTGATCCACGGTGACGCTGCGGTCGCCGGTCAAGGCGTGGTGGCTGAATGTCTCAACATGAGCCAGCTTGAGGGCTACACCGTCGGCGGAACGTTGCACATCGTCGTGAACAATCTTGTGGGTTTCACGACGGACTGGAGTGACAGCCGATCGACTCGCTATTGCACGGATATCGGCAAGTTCGTGAATGCGCCGGTTTTCCATGTGAACGCGGATGATCCGGAAGCGGTCGTCGCCGCTGCGAAACTCGCGGCTGAGTTCCGACACGAATTCCGCCGCGATGTGTTTGTTGACCTCGTGTGCTTCCGTCGCTACGGCCACAACGAACAAGACGAACCGAACTACACACAGCCGGGTCTTTACGCGCTTGTGCGCTCACATCCCGGCACTCCCGAAACTTATCGCCAAAAACTCATCTCAACGGGCGAAATCTCCGCGGAAGCGGCGACCAAGATGGTGGATGATCACAACGGAGCACTGGATGCTGCGCAAACGCTTGCGCGCAAGACTCCGACGAATCCCGTTCCCCCTCCCGGCGGCGGATACTGGAAGGGAATTCAGGGCAAGTACACATTCGAGAACCCGAAAACCGCGGTGGATGCGGCGACGATCGCGGAGATCTGCAGCGGACTCGGACGCGCCCCGGAAGGTTTCAATGTTCACCCGAAATTGAAGGGCTTGCTGCAAGCGCGCGCCGCTTTGCCGCAAACCAAGAAGCTCTCCCATGCCGATGCGGAGCAGATCGCGATCGCATCGCTTTTGCTCGACGGTTATCCGGTTCGGTTGAGCGGACAGGACTGTCGGCGCGGCACGTTCACACAGCGACACGCGGTGTTGCGTGATGAAAAGTCCGGCGAGAAATTCACTCCGGCGAATGCGATACGCGCGGACGGACAAGCGAAGTTCCAAGTATGGGACAGCCCGTTGTCCGAGTACGCCGTTGTCGGATTCGACTACGGCTACTCGCGAGCGATTCCCAAGGCGCTGGTCATGTGGGAGGCACAGTTCGGCGACTTCGCGAACACCGCTCAAGTGATGATGGACCAGTATCTGTCGTCGAGCGAGACGAAGTGGCGTCGTTGGGCGGGATTGGTGTTGCTCTTGCCGCACGGATACGAAGGACAAGGCCCTGAGCACAGTTCGGCGAAACTCGAGCGGTTCCTGCAGATGTGCGCTGAGGACAACATGGAAGTCGTGTATCCCTCGACGGGCGCGCAACTCTTCCATATGTTGCGCCGGCAGGTCATGCGTGATTTTAGAAAGCCGCTGATCGTCATGACGCCGAAGAAGTTCCTGCGGACGGAAACCTCGATGATCGAGGAACTCTCGACGAGCGAATTCAAGCATTTGATCGATGACGCATCGTGTACAGCATCGGAAGCCGCGAAGAACGTGAAGCAGGTTGTCTACTGCTCCGGCAAGTTCTACCACGAGATGGCGGACCGTCGAAGCCAGACCGGTCGAAGCGATGTCGCCTTGATTCGTGTCGAGCAGTTGTACCCGTTCCACGCGAAAATGGCGGCGGCGATCGATGCGCGATATCCCAAGTCCGCCAAACGCGTTTGGGCTCAGGAAGAGCCGCGCAATCAGGGCGCATATCTGTTCATAGCCGATCAGTTCCGCGAATCGTTGGGTGTCAATCTGAACTATGTCGGAAGGGCCGCAGCGGCATCTCCCGCCACGGGGTCGGAATACACACACAAGCACGAGCAGTCGGACATTCTCGATGCGATCTTCGGGCCTGTCTCCGCCGCTGATCCGCACCAGACGAAGTCGGAATCGAATCAGGGCCACGCTGCGGCTGTTAAGAAGTCCTAAGAACCACCATCCGAGAACCGAGGATCAAACATGGCTGTTGAGATCAAGATTCCCCAGGCCGGCGAAAGTGTGACCAGTGGCGTGATCGCGCGTTGGATCAAGAAAGACGGCGAATACGTCAATCGTGACGAACCGGTGTTGGAACTCGAGACGGATAAGGTCAATCTGGAAGTTCCGTCCCCCGTCGCCGGCGTGGTGAAGACCATGGCCAGTGCTGGCGACACCGTGAAGATCGGGCAAGTGGTGGGTTCGATCGATGACAAGGCTGCCGCACCTGTTGCGGTTGCCGCTGCAGCCGCTCCCGCTGTTGCCGCCTCCGCACCCAAAGCGATCGCTCCGTCGCCTGCTCCTGCTGCTGCGCCTGTCGCAGCCGCCAACGGATCACATGCGGAAGATGTTCGAATCACCCCGTCCGCACGCAAGTTGGCGGATGAGTACGGAGTCAATGTTTCATCACTGCATGGAACGGGCCCCGGCCATCGCATCCGCGAGCAGGACGTTCTCGCCGCCATTCAAGTGAAGTCCGCGCCTGCCGCGGCATCAGCGACGCCGACTTCGGCCTCACGATCCGTCGTGCGTGAACGAATGACACCGATGCGCCAACGCATCGCCTCTCGACTTGTAGAAGCCCAGCATACAGCCGCGATGTTGACCACCTTCAACGAGGTGGACATGACGGCCGTGATGGATCTCCGCAAGGCCTACAAGGATGAGTTCGAGAAGAAGCACGGAATCGGACTGGGATTCATGGGGTTCTTCGTCAAGGCCGCCGCGAGCGCGCTGAAGGCTTTCCCGATGGTGAACGCGTTCATCGTCAGCGAGGGTGGACAGCCGATGGTGGAGAAGCACGATTACTGCGATATTGCTGTTGCAGTTTCGACTCCGAAGGGACTTGTGGTGCCGGTGCTTCGAAGCTGTGAAAAGCTCTCGCTCGCCGGCATCGAGAACGGGATCAAGGATTTGGCGGTTCGCGCACGCGACGGCAAACTCGCTCTTGAAGACATGCAGGGCGGCACATTCACGATCACCAACGGCGGCATCTTCGGCAGCTTGATGAGTACTCCAATCATCAATCCGCCTCAGAGCGCCATTCTCGGAATGCACGCCATCAAGAACCGAGCGGTCGAACACCCCGCCAACAGCGGGAATGTCGCCATCCGTCCGATGATGTATCTGGCACTCAGTTACGATCATCGAATCATTGATGGTGCGGATGCGGTTCAGTTCCTGGTTCACATCAAGAAGTGCCTTGAAGATCCGCAGCGGTTGATTCTTGAGATCTGATCTTTAGTTTTGATGTATGTACTGTCAGGGCGCGTTCTCACACACGCGCCCTGATTTCATAATGTGTCCAAATAGAATGTGAGACTTGATCGGCTTCGGTTGCCTCATGCATCACGCAAGCGCCAGACCCGATGTCTGACACCTTCGCTCAGTCGGACGTAACTCCGAACACCCAGAATCTCTCTCGCGCGCTGAAGATCGAGCAGTGTGTATCCCTCAGCGGTGGTTCGTCGAATGATCTCCCGTTCTGAAACCTCCCCTCGGGCGAGCCACTTGGCAAGCTTGCCACCCAACCGAATCTCAACCTTCGATGACGCGTCCGCGATCATCTTTTCGGAATCTGCCACGCCGAGTTCGACGTCTCCACTCTGTCGGATCTCCGGTTCGATCGTGAGGAACGATGTGTGTACCCGCATCGCAAGTTCGGAGAGTTGTCGCATGATGCATTCGAAAGCCGCGCGAGTCGTTTGTGGGGTAGCAATCAACGATTCGATCGACTGCAAAACGACAAGGTTGGGGCGATGCAACCTTGCGATGCGTTCGAGTAGTGCAAATGTGGTTTCGCAATCCTTCGATTGCGATACCTGATTTGCTTCCAACGCTTCGGGATTGATGAACTCGATGTCACCTTCAACAACTCCGAGTTCTGCCTTGAAGCATCGAACCAGTTGGTGCGAAGCGATCACAAGGACCTTGGGGTGCTCGTCGCGCCCGCAGCGACTCAGCGCAGCTGCCGTCAGTTCGATCAGCATCAGGGATTTGCCGTCCATGCCGTGACCTGCCAATGCCATGCTTCGACCCGGAACCAAGATTTCTCGAACATCCATAGACCCTCCTTGTCGGATATTGTAAGGGTCACTTTATAGGTGTTCGTAAGGGTTGTCAAGTTGCGTGGGTTCATCGGAATTTGAGCGATCCAGCCTCGATCCGCGCCTTTGGAGTCCGGCGGGTCTTCACTCGATGCTTTGGTATCATGACCGATGGACATGGAGGATCCTCCGACAATCCAAATGACCAAGCGGACCGTTGCTCCGGGCGCGCAGCCTGTTGAGTCCGTCGTCGAAATGCCACGCAGACTCGGTTCGGTGGTTTTACAACGACAGATCGGCAAAGGCGGCATGGGAGTTGTGTGGCTCGGTCGACACGAGTTGCTGAATCGCGAAGTCGCGGTGAAGTTTCTTCTCAACCTGAAACCGGCGGAGGATGACCCGGGCTTCGATGTGATGTTGGAAGGCGCACGAGCCGCGGCAGCCATCCTTCACGAGGGGCTCAATCGCGTTTTACATGCGGATGTCATCGACGGCGTTCCGTTTCTTGTCATGGAGTTCGTCGAAGGACCGACGGTTGCGGACTTGATCTCGGTGCATGGCGCGCTGAATCCCGCCGTGACTCGAGCGATCATGGAGCGTCTGTGTCAGGCGACGGCGGACTTGCACGACAACGGTGTAGTCCACCGTGACATCAAGCCTAGCAA
>JBKDPX010000085.1:0-1674 GCA_046342165.1 Phycisphaerales bacterium
GTCCGGGCGCCATGGAGTGATGTGTGATGAACGTGGTTCACCGCCATGCCTGCTAACCGCCCGAGCTCCCTCGGTCGCCGCGCCCTGCGCGGTTGCGGTTTGAATGGATCCCGCCGGATCCTCCATGAAGGAGGCTGCCGGAGGTAAGTCCTTCAAAGGCATCGTTCCCGAAACGGAACGAAGGCGGCGAGGCCACGGACATCACGACCGTGGCTTGTTTGTTTTTGGACATCTTGACAACCAGACAACTCAATGTCGGAAAGGCGGCGAACATGAACACTCAGGAAATGATGCGGATTCTGGACTCGATCTCCCGCGATCGCAATATCGATCGCTCGATTCTCATCCGAGATCTTGAGCAGGCCATGGTGTCCGCCGCGCGAAAGTACTTCAACACGCTCGACATCGAGGAGTTTCAGTGCAAGCTCGACCCGATGACGGGCAAGCTCGATCTCACGCGCCACGGCGAACCGCTCGAGATGCCCCCCGAAGCGTTCGGCCGAATCGCCGCGCAGACGTTCAAGCAGGTGATGATCCAAAAGTTCCGCGATGACGAGCGGTCGAGCATTCTCGAAGAGTTCAGCAAGCGCATCGGCGAAATCGTTACGGGAACCGCTCAGCGCTACGAGGGCGGGGCTCTGGTCGTTACCGTCGATCGCGCCGAAGCGTTCATGCCCCGAGGCGAGCAAATCCCCGGCGAGCAGTTTGTCGCGGGCGATCGCGTTCGATGCATGATTCTCGATGTTCGCGACGCGGGCAGTCAGGTGAAGATCGTCCTCAGCCGCGGCCACCAGGACTTCATCAAGCGATTGTTCGAGGTCGAAGTACCCGAAGTCGCGGAGAAGGTGATCGAAATCAAGGCGATGGCGCGCGAACCCGGCTATCGCACCAAGATCGCCGTCAGTTCGATCGACAGCAAGGTCGATGCCGTCGGCGCGTGTGTCGGCGTGCGCGGCAGCCGAATCAAGAACATCGTGGATGAACTCAACGGCGAGAAGATCGACATCGTCCGTTGGAACGAGTCGTCCCAGATCCTGATCCAAAACGCACTGAAGCCGGCGGAAGTCGCCGAAATCAGCCTCTGCTTCGAACTCGGCCGCGCCACTGTCGTGGTTCGTGATGATCAACTCAGTCTCGCCATCGGAAAGCGCGGCCAGAATGTTCGTCTCGCCGCGCGGTTGACCGGCTGGGACATTGACATTCTGACGCCGGAAGAGTTCACCAAGGGTATCGAAACGATGTACTCGACGGTTCAAAGTGTCGAGGGCTTGACCGAGCAGATGACCGACAAGCTTGCGGCCTTGGGCATGGTGAGCGTCTTCGATATCGAAGAGGTCGGTGCCGAGGTGCTGATGGCCGAACTCGAGATCGGTCAGGAACTCGCCGATGTTGTCGTCGAAACCTGTGCGACCAAGGCCAAGGAAGTCGCGGCACAGCAAGCCAAGGACAAGGAAGCCAAGGAACTCAAAGCGCGTGAAGAAGCCGAGCTTGCTCAGCGTCTGCTCGCGTCGGGGGACTCGGCGCCCGTGTCTGAAGACGCGCAGAGCCGCGTGGACGACATTCTCGGCGGTTGAGATGGATTGATGTGCGCGGCCTGTCGCCGCGAGTGTTTGTTTGCGTGATGTGTGATCGAACGTGTTGTTACGGATAGTGGAGCTGCCCTTTGGCGAATAA
>JBKDPX010000086.1:0-1667 GCA_046342165.1 Phycisphaerales bacterium
AGAGCTCATTCCTTATATCGACGCCAACTATCGCACGCAGGCGCATCGCGGAGGCCGCGCGATCACGGGTTTCTCGATGGGTGGATTCAGCACGCCGATGTATCTCGCGAAGTTCCCCGAGATCTTCAGCGTGAGCGTCCAATATGACGGCTCGATGGCCAATTGGACGCAGATGAGAACGATCCGGCCGGATATCGCCGCGGAGATTTATGACAACAGCGAGACTCGATTCAACACATACTCGCCGTGGCGATGGACGCAAGAGAATGCTTCCATCTTGATCGCCTCGAGTGCGATGAGAATTCTGGTGGGGGGCGAGGCGAGCAGTCCGTCTTCGAATCGTGCGTTCCGTGATCATTTGCTTTCGCTCGGGATTACTCCGCAGTACATCGAAACCGGGTTGCCCCACAACCTGCCGCTGTTTCTTCAAAACTACGGGGCTGGTTCCTGGGCGTTCATCCAGAATAATCTCTCGGGTCCTGGTTGTCCGGCCGATTTCAACGGCGATGGAAATGTTGACGGTGATGACATCATCGCCTTCTTCGCGGCTTGGGATCAAGCATCTCCATCCGCTGACACGAACGCCGACGGAAGTGTGGATGGTGATGATGTGATTGCGCTGTTCGATCGCTGGGACAGCGGTTGCTAAACGCGACGGATTGTCAGCCGTTCGCACGACTCGCATGCGATGTCACTCGGCTCGCAACTGTTGAGCGTGACACATCGTCCGTGAGCGAAATCATCGCTTTACATGGGGTTTGCAGCCCGAATCCGATCCCTCGCGAATCTTCTTCACCGCTCCGCTCGAACACCCCTTTGAGCAGTACTTCACGTGCTCCCAGTCCCGTTCCCACTTCTTGCGCCAAGTGAAGGGACGACCGCACGCGGCGCATAACTTCGTCGGGAGATGGTGATTCGGCATGGCGAAGCGAACTCCGAAGAGTGACAACTCAATCGTTGTGGTATTCGGGGATCAACTCCATGCGGATTCCGCGGCGATCGCTTCCATTGCCCCCGGTGACACGGTTGTGATGGCGGAGTCGACTGAAGAGTCGACCGTCGTTCCCAGTCACATCCGACGGACGGTCTTGTTTCTTTCGGCCATGCGGCATTTCGCCGAAGAGTTGAAGCAGCGGGGGATCGCGGTCGACTATGTTGATCTCAAGGCGGCTCGCGGCAGATCTTTGCGCGAACTGATCGTGGATTCCGTCGTGCGTCTCGGTGCGAAATCGCTTCGGTGCGTCGAGCCGGGCGATTGGCGTATCCGTCGGATGCTCGAAGAACTCTGCGCCAAGCACAACATCAGCCTTGAGATTCTTCCTGACACCCATTTCATCACGACATCAGATCGATTCGCGAAGTGGGCCTCCGGTCGTGCCGCGCTGACGATGGAGTTTTTCTATCGTGAACAACGACGGCTGACAGGGTATCTGATGGAAGGCTCGGGTCCGAAAGCCAAGCCTGTCGGCGGAGAGTGGAATCTTGATCACGACAACCGCAAGAGCTTCGGATCGAAGGGACCTGCAAAGAAGATCAAACCACCGATCGCGTTCGCTCCTGATGCGATCACGCAACGTGTCATCGAAGATGTGCGGACTTTCCTGCCTGAACTTCCCGGTGACATCGAATCGTTCGGATGGCCCGTGACGCGAAAGCAGGCGCAGGAT
>JBKDPX010000087.1:0-1815 GCA_046342165.1 Phycisphaerales bacterium
ACCCAGCACGCGGCGACGAGGAAGGCGGCGGCTGTGACGATCAAAGCCGTGTACACATCGGGAGATGCTCCGCGCTTGAGTTTCGCTGCGGGCATCTGCATTCCGAACTGAGTCATGATTCACTCCAAACACTGGGGCCCAATGGCGCCAAGCAAACAATCACGATCCGAATCGAATCACTGGAAGCGGCTTTGAACCTTGTCGCCCGCGGCGACTTTCTTTCCCGTGTTCAGCGCGTCGAACTTCGCGATCGAGAATTTCGAATCGGTGGAGATGACCACAAGGTTGCCGACAAACGCGCCGTCACGAACGACGCCGAAGCGCATGTTCTTGGCGACGCGGTCGTTGGTGCCGATGTTGATCTTCACGAGCGTGCTGCCGGTGGAGATGTCCTCGGTGACTTCGTCGACTGATCCGAAGATGACGGATCCCGAGTACACGAAGGGAGAAGAAGCGCCGCCGGAGGAGCCGCCGCCCGTGGCCGCGAGTTCCGATGAGCGGCGAAGTTCCGCGATTTCTTCCTGGAGCGCGCGGTAGTTCTGTTCGAGAACTTCCTTCTGGCTTTCCAAGTCGCTCATGCGGTCTTCCATGTCCAGCGCGGCGCGACGCGAGGTGAACTCGCTGGAGCGGAGGGTACGAATTTCTTCGGTGTATGACGCGATGAGCGCGGCCTGGGTCTTGGCGGTCTCACCCAATTCCGCGATCTTCGACTCGAGCGACTGGCGCGCGGACTCAGCGCGGTTTTTGTCGGTTTCAAGCTGCGCCTTGGCGCGCTGCAGATCGCTGATCTGCTGTTCGCGATTCGCCAGGTCGGAGTTCAATTGCTGAATCATCGCGCGATCGCCGATCTGGCCGGCGCTGATCTTGGATTGAAGTTCCGCGATCTTCGCATCCTGCGATTGGCTGAGCGCTTGAAGCGACGTGTAATTCGCGAGAATGCGATCCGTGTTCACCGCGTATGCGATCACCATCGCCGAGAGAACGATGCTCAACAGAGCGGCCAGAACGACGAACACCTTGGTCAGGAAATGCACGCTACGACTCCTCTTCGGGCCTCATGCCCTGAATGCTGCGCCGCGCCCGTCAACCTTCGAGGAACGCGGAACTCAAACAATCTTACATTCGAACCGAACGGGTCGGCCCCGATCGGTTCTCGCGACACATTCATGCCGCGAACCGATGCGCAAGAGCATAGCGGGTTCGGCTGCGGTTTGCACGGGGCCGTGTGGGAAGATCCGAACAAAATACTATCGCGCGATCGCCCGCATGACGGCGTCGGCGGCGGCGATTCGAACCAAAGGATCGGTGTCGTTCATCAGCGCGGCGAGGCGATTCAGTGAAGCGTTGTCGGCGATCGTCCCGTAGGCGTGGGCGGATTGCGCCCGAATCGCAGGTTCGGTGGAGTTGATATAGCTGTCCACGATGAACGCCCCACCCCGGACATCCATCAGCGCCAGTGAGTCCGCGACCGCGAGGCGGACCTCTGCAGGGTGTTGTCGACCCGTGTCATCTTTGAACTCAGAGAGATAGACCATCTGCGAAATGGATTTGCGGTCTCGGACTTGTCCCAGGATCTGTGCCGCCAATGCAGCGGCCTCAAGTTCTTCCGCACGACTGGGATAAAGCGCCGCGCGGACTCCCGTGCGCTGTTCATCATCTCCCAGTTTGATCATGGCCTCCGCGATTTGCAGATGCAATATTTTCACCTGGGAGGGATCAGCGCTTGCAGGCGTGGCGGCGAGTGATTGGCGGAGTAAAGGGACGCTCGACGGGTTCCCGAGTTCGCCGAGGATGAAGGCGGACTGTGCACGCACG
>JBKDPX010000088.1:0-2140 GCA_046342165.1 Phycisphaerales bacterium
CTCTTGCGCGAGACGCGCAAGCCACCATTGTCTTCACCCTCCTACATTTCCCACGCAATTCGGAACCCGTTTGAATCTCGAGGGCTCCAAGTCTTCGAAAGGATCACCATATGTCGAACGTCCTGCACCCCACCGCCGCGAGCTTCCAAGAAGAGGTTGTCAACTCACCCGTTCCGGTGCTTGTTGATTTCTGGGCCCCGTGGTGCCCGCCCTGCCGAATGCTCAAGCCGATCGTCGAGTCTCTCGCCGAGGACATGGCTGGTTCCGCCAAGAACGCCACCATCAACGTCGATGATGAGCCCGAACTCGCCGCGAAGTTCGGCGTCCGCAGCATCCCCGCCTTGATGATCATGCACAAGGGCCAAGTCGCCGATCAGTGGGTCGGTTACTCGCCGAAGCAGGATCTCGTGAACCGCTTGAATGCGGTCATCGACTCCTGATCAAACATGTATTCGATCGCCTCACGCCGCGGCACACACCGCGGCGTTTTTATTTCACGAACACCAAGACGCCGCCGATCCAAACACCCGCGACGATCATCACCAACGCGGTGTAGCCCACGATGTCACGCGCCTTCACGCCCGTGATCGCAAGCAACGGCAACGCCCAGAACGGTTGCAGCATGTTCGTCAACTGATCTCCGTACGCAACGGACATGATGATCTTGCCCGGATCGAACCCTGCGCTCAGTCCGGCTTGAAGCGCAACCGGCCCCTGCACCGCCCACTGTCCGCCGCCTGACGGCACAAATAAATTGATCACACACGCCGCGATGAATGTCGTGAGCGGCATCAATTCAGGTTTCACGCTCACCGCCATGTCCGCGAGCACCTTGATCAACCCGGCATTGACCATCACCGCGATGATCGCGGCGTAGATCGGGAATTGCACGATGATCCCGCCGCATGAACCCGCCGCCTCGTCCGCGGCACACATGAATCTTCGCGGCGAGCCGTGCAGGATCAATCCCATCGCCAACATCGCACCGTTGATCTCATTCAATCCGACTTTGCTCAGCGAACTCATCTGAATGAACTTCACGACTCCCGCCGCAAGCGCGATCGCGAGCGTCCAATTGATCCACGAGGCTCGGTCAAGTCGATCGGGAATCGTATCCGAAGCTTGTTCCGCATCCGGCGCAACCTCGGTCACGGGCGTCATCATCGCGTGTTCATGTGTGTCCCGTGGCGCAATCAGCCACAACACCAGCGGCACGATCACCAACAAACCACCCGTGATCAAAAGATTGAAATTCGAAAACAGCGTGTGATCAAGCGCGACCCCGTCGCCGAACCCCGCGCTTGAAAGTTGTGTGACGACCTGCTCGGGCAATGTGCGCTTGGCTCCATCGATCGATGTCATCGTCAGCGGCGCCGAACCCGACAATCCGCCGTGCCAGACCATCAAACCGAAGTACCCCGCCGCGGCGATGATCGGGAAGTGATGCGAGATGCCGCGCCGCACCAGGCTCTTGCCGACTTCACGCGCGAAGACCGCGCCGACGATCAGGCCGAGCCCCCAATTGATCACACCGGTCGCGCACGCGACGAATCCGACGAACGCCGCGGCACCGTGTCCGGTCGACGGCAGATCCGCAAGTCGCGAGATCAATCGACGAACGGGCGGAGCGGAAGCAAGAACGTGCCCGCTGACGAGCACCAAGCACATTTGCATGGTGAACGTGAGGAGCGACCACATGTGCATGCCGGATCCGGAATCACGGAAAGAATCGGCGAGCCTGGCGAACTTGGCGGAGAACGAAAGCGCGGCGTCAGGCGCGCCGAAATCGCCAAACACCACGGCGAGGAGGCAGGTGAGGATCAAGAGCAAAACGGCGATGACAAAGGGATCCGGCGCCAGAGCGCGAAACGCACGACTAATGGAACCGCCGAGGGAGGAAGTGAGAGATCGTGGCATGGGGGGAGGATATCGAAACTCGAGCGCCAATGAGACATGAATCTACAATCCCGAATGCAATCAAAGCCGGCCAACTATCGAAAACCGTGGACTCGAAACGAGCTCGTTCTTGCATTGGACCTTTACTGCCGAATCCCATTCCATAAAGTGCGAAGCGGTCATGCAGCAGTTGTAGCGCTCTCCAAAAAGCTTGGCCGCACGCCGGCTTCCGTCTCTATGAAGA
>JBKDPX010000089.1:0-18243 GCA_046342165.1 Phycisphaerales bacterium
ATAGATGACGGATGCGCGAAGGTCGCAGATCAGCAGTGCACCATCGTGCCACAGCGGGCCTTCGGTGAAGACGAATCCCTTCCCGATATTGTGCACGAGAGCGGATTCGACCAAAGCATCGATCGCCGGAGACTCGACGATCTCTTGGGCCATGGCGACGGGCGCGAATGCGAGAATCGTCAACGCGAAGAGATTGCGGTTCATGACATCCATCGTACCAGATACCCGATGCGGAAAGCCGCTCGCGCGCGTTCGCTTTCTGAACGGAATCCATGCCTGTGGACGAGGGCTCCACTACACTTCAAGCCGATGCGCGGACTTCCGTTCACCCTCTGGAGACACATGACCGCCGATCTGTGGCGGTTGATGGTTCTGGCGGCGTTCGTCATGGTCATGGTGATCGCGTTCGCCGCGACCGTCAAACCGTTGGCCGAAGGAACGCTCGATCCCGCGAACGCACTTCGCTTCATGCTGTACGCGATGCCTCCGATGTTGGCGTACGCGTTGCCGTTCGCCGCGGGCTTCGGCGCGACGCTTGTCTATCACCGAATGGCGACGGACAACGAGGCGCTTGCGGCGCACGCCGGAGGCGTCAGCCATCGCGCGTTCATGGCTCCCGCGTTTTTCACGGCCGCGGTGCTGACCGTCGGCGGGTTGTTCATGCACGATCAGATCATTCCTGAATTCCTGCATCGCATGCAGCGCATGATCACGGTGGATCTTTCTCGACTGGTCGCTTCCGAAGTCGCGCGAGGCAATGCAATCAAACAAAAGAACTTGTTGATCTTCGCCGATCAAGGCAAGAGCTTCGGGCCGGATCAGGCCACCGGTGCGCTTGATCGGGTGGTGCTCGGCAGATTCGCCGCGATCGAACTTGATCGCGACGGCAACCCGTCGACCGAAGCGTCCTCCAACGCGGCGACGATGTGGCTGTTTCCCGCCGACGAGACCGATGCCGAGCCTGGATCGCCCGGCGCCGTATCCCGCGTGGTGATGCGATTACAGAATGTCGTCGCGCTGAAGCACAGTTCATGGACGAGCGGAAGCAAGGACACGGTCTTGCGTTGGACCGTTCCTTATATCTTCAGAGATTCAGTCGCCTTCTTTCCGTACGCCAAGCTCCGCGAGGTGCGACGCAAGCCGGAAATGATGAGTCTGGTCAACATGCGTCGCCTCGATCTGGCCTACACGCTTGGGCGAAGCGACTGTATCGAAAGACTGAACTCGCTCGCGCGCGACAACGGCGGATTCGAACTCATCGACGCCAACGGTGCACCCGTCACCGTCCGTGCGCGGGGCATCGCGACTGAGAACGGTCGGATGAAACTCGTCGATCCCCGCGGCGATGGCACGGTATCGATTTCGGTCATCCGTGGATTCGAAGAGAAAGACCGCAGACGTACCGACATCTCTTCCCGTAACGTCGAACTCGCGGTCGATATCGGCGAAGATCAGTACTCGCGGAGACTGGAGCTTGAGCTCAGGATTCGCGACGCAAAAACGCGTGAAATCGGGCGTGACGGTTCGCAAGGCGACGGCGCCGATCGCGGCGAACTCACGATCACCGGTCTTCGGATCCCGCCGGATGCATCGGGCAAGGAATTCATGGATCCGCTGCTCAGCGCGCCGGTGGGTGAACTTTTGAAATTCGCCGAACCGGTGTCGGCTTCGGATCCCGCGATCGGCGAAATCTCCCGCAACCTTCGTGCAAGAATCCGCACCGTCGAATTGCGGACGATTTCCAAGATCAACGACCGAATGGCGCTCAGCGTCAGCGGCGGCATCGCCATCATCGTCGGCGCCCTCGCCGCACTCTCCTCCGTGGGTCGTTCTCCACTGCTGACATACATGTGGAGCTTTCTGCCCGCCGTCATGGCGATCATGACCATCCAGGGCGGAACGCAGTACACCAACGCGAACGGTGAGATCGGACTGCTGATCGTGTGGAGCAGCCCCTTGCTGCTCGCGGTCTATTCCGTAATCCTGTATCGACGACTCGCGCGACACTGACCATGACATCGCCGCTTCCAAGCCAAAGTTCGGACCGTGTGTGGAAGCTCGCCGTCGGCGCGTGCATCGCGGTCGGAGTCATAAGATTTTTTCTTCTTGCATTTGCGTCGGACCTTCAACTCGTAGGCGATGAAGCGTTCTACTGGGAGTGGGCGCAGCGTCCGGCGCTGTCGTACTACACGAAAGGTCCCGGCATCGCATGGCTGATCGCGATCTCCACGTCGATCTTCGGGGACACGGAGTTCGGCGTGCGCGCATTTGCACCGGTCTGCGGCACGATCGTCGCGCTTTGTGCGGGCCTGCTTGCGAGGCCGTACAGCGTGAGAGCGGGTGCGTTCGCCGCGCTTTTGATCTCATGCGCTCCGATTTTCCAAGGCTGTTCGATGCTCATGACCATCGACGGCCCCTATGCCGCATGCTGGGCACTTGCGTGTGTGGCAATGAGGCGCGCTTGGTTGACCGAGACGCTCACCTCTTGGATTCTCGCGGGAATCGCCGTCGGAATCGGATTTCTCTTCAAGTACACGATTCTGCTCCTGCCTCTGTCATGGATCTTGTTCTTCGCGTTTTCAAAGCGAACGGCCCGATCCTCGAGAATGCCGGGCATTGCGCTCGCTTCATGCGCCGCGACGCTGTGTGCTCTGCCCGTGATCATCTGGAACGTGCAGGAGGGCTGGCCCACGATCGCGCATTTGCTCGGACACCTCGGCCTGCGCGGCGGCGACATGCCGGTGACACAAGGCGCGGGCGGCTGGAACTACTCGCCGCTATGGACGCTCGAGTACATCGCCTCACAGATCGGCTTCATCGGTCCGGGATTGATTCTCGGTCTGCTCGGTGCTTGGCGTGTGCTCCGCGACGGCGGAGGTTCGGAGTCCGATGAACTCAAGCGCTACCTCGCGTGCTGTGCGCTTCCGCTTTTCGCGTTCTACCTCTTGGTGAGCTTGATCGCGGAACCTGAAGGCAATTGGCCTATGGGCGCCGGCATCTCGGCGCTCGCGCTCGCCGGCATCGTGATGGACGAGGGAGTAAGAGCTTGGGATCGGCGTATGAAGGAATGGCTCGCACTCGAGCATCCTCGTCCGTTCCGCGGTTGGTGGCTGCGTCGACCGCAGTCCTTCTCCAACCTCGTCTTGTGCGCATCGATCACGATCGGTGTTCTCACAATTGTCGCCTTCCCGCTTGCGAATCAACTTCTGTCAATAGCGACCCGCTTCACGAACTTCGTGCCTCATGTGCTTCCGATCGCGCGAGGTACGGGGGCAAAGATCATGGCGATCGACGCGGAATCGCGGCTCCAATCGCTCCGCGAGCCCTCGCATAACGACCCGTTTTTGATCAGCAAGGCGTACGGAGTCTCCGCGCAGATGCGATTTTACATGGCAGGCAATCCCGTGACATATTGCTCGAGCGAGCGTCTCGGTCACGGTCGTAAAACGCAATACGATTACTGGAAGGACACTGACTTACGCGCGCCACACATGAAAGGCCGCAACGCGCTCGCGATCGGCGGCTCGCGCGAAGATTGGATCCCTTTCTTCGAGAGTGTCGGCGAAGGCTTCGCGCTCGAAGGTGATCGCAAGATCGGAAGGCTTACTTTTCTTTGCCGCGGATTCAGAGGTGTCGAAGGAGCGGTCTTGAGATGACGATGCAAGATCAAAATACAGGCTCCCGACCGATCGGGACATCGACGCTCGTGATCGTCGCCGTCGTCGGATTGATCGCTGTTTCACTTCTCGATCGATCGATCTGGCAATCAATCACAATCCCCAAAGAAGACCTTCCTCGTCTCACATCGAAGGACTGGTATCAGGTGATGAGGCAAGTCGGCTATCTGCCGACTTGGCTGATCGTTTCAGGGGTGATCGCTCTCGTCGCGCGCCACGCGCAACGCCGGGATTGGTGGATGAACGCCGCGATGATCGCAGTCGGAGCCGCCGCCTCGGGGGCCATCGCGGAGATTCTGAAAGTGGTCGTCATGCGTCATCGGCCGGGAGAAGACGGCGTCTACCGCTTTGCATGGCTGCTCGAGAACTTCGACAAGGGTCCGGGATTCGGAATGCCCAGCAGTCACGCTGCGGTGGCGTTCGGAGGAGCGTTCGCCGTCTCCTATCTGTATCGTGGAACATGTTGGATCATGATGCCGCTGGCGGTCGGCTGCGGACTTTCACGCATGCTTGCGGGAGCGCACTTCGCGAGCGACGTGTATGTCGCCGCCATGATCGGCTGGGCGGTCTCGAAACTCATGTTGGGCCGGCGAGAGCGAGGGCGCCGCTTGTCAACACATACCGTAAAGGCAGTCGATGCGAACGATTGACCGATACATCGCGCGCCAGTTTCTGTTCAACATCGTGTTGCTCCACGTGGTGTTGTTCACGTTCGTGATCGTGATCGACTTCTCGCTGAACTTCGACGAGTTCGTGGAAATCGCACAGAAGACTCCCGCGCCCGACGGTCAACCGCCAAGCGTCGTTCGCACCGGCTTACTGGCAGGTGCGCTGGCGCTTGATCTGTGGTGGCCGCGACTGATCCAACTCTTCAATTACCTGCTCGGCGTCATGATGGTCGGCGCGATGGGCTTTACCTGCGCGCAGATGGTGAAGCATCGGGAGTTTGTCGCGATGCTGGCGAGCGGCCAAAGTCTCACCCGTATCGCCCGACCGATTCTGATCGTCGGTCTCGGACTGACGCTGCTGCAAGGAATCAATCGTGAGTTCGTAGTCCCCAATCTGGCGGAACTGCTGACGCGCACGAAGGAAGAAGCGGGACAACGCCGACTCGCCGCCGGCGCGCGAATGCTCACATCCGATGCGAAAGGTCGATTGCTCTACGCCCGTTCGTTTGATCTTCAAGAAGGCACGATCGATGGCTTTTGGATGTGGGAGCGCGATGCCGACGGCTTGCTGAAAAGTCGCATCTCGGCCAAGAGCGCCCGTTGGAGAGAGGGATCTTGGGTGCTGATCGACGGTCGAGTCGAAGATCGTCCTGAACGCGGCAAGAACGTTTCTTCCGCTCCTCGTCCCGTCACCGGCATTGAGACGGATGTCAGCCCTACGGTGCTCAAGCTCCGTCGTTATGAGGGCTACCGCCACAACCTTTCCACCATGCAAGTCAGCGCGATGCTCGCCGATTATCGCGCCGAACCCGTTCCTCCCGCAAAACGGATCATGGAACTTGAGCGCATCCGCTGGGGACGGCTCGCGACCATGGCCGGCAATCTGCTTTCGCTTCTCATCTGCATGCCGTTCTTTTTACTGCGCGAACCCGGCAGTATGATCAAACAGAGCATCAAATGCGCTCCGGTCGCCCTGATCGCGCAAGTCGGCGGCGTGCTCGGCGCGGAAATGACGATCCCCGGTCTACCGCCGCAACTCAGCGTCTTCATTCCCGTCATGGTCCTGCTTCCCGCCGCCGTGGTATCGATGACGAGCGTGAAATCATGACAAGACTCATCGCGGCGACCGCCATCGCGCTTCTTCCCGCCTGCGCGCACACCAATCAATCCGACATGTCCCAAACGCCACGATCAGGTCTTCACCATCGCACCATCACGATCGACGGTGTCGATCATCGTTATGCGATCTATGTTCCGAGAGATCTCGATCCCTCCTCGCCGACGGCATGTGTCATCTTTCTCAACGGCCGCGGCGAGTGCGGAACGGATGGAACCAAACAACTTGCCGTGGGCCTGTTCCCCGCGGTCATGCTCGATGCAGCATCGTGGCCATGCATCTTGCTCTTTCCGCAAAAGCCCGATCCTCGAACACAATGGGAGGATCACGAGCCGCTCGTGCTCGGCGTCCTCGATCGCGCGCGTAAGGAGTTCATGATCGATCCCGCCCGAATCGCTCTGACCGGGCTTTCACAGGGCGGACACGGTACCTGGGTGATCGGCGGCAGACACCCCGACCTGTTCTCGAAACTCGCGCCGATCTGCGGATACGGGGACGCCCCTTCAATCGCTGCGGGCGTAAGCGGACTTCCGGTGCGCGCGTTCCACGGCATGAAAGACAATGTCGTTCCCGCGTCGATGTCGCAGTCGATCATCGATGCCATCCGTGCGCTCAATCCGAACGCCGATGTGACGCTCACGTTGTATCCGGAAGCCGACCACAACTCCTGGGATCGCGCGTATCGCGACGAAAAACTCGGCGCTTGGCTCACGAGCCCGCGCTGATCGACCGGTCACGCATGTAGAGATGCACAGCCATGTTGTGGTACACGTGGCTCTCCGGGCCGATCGCGCCTTCGACCTTCAGATCCGCGAGATCCTTTTCAACTTCGGCGCCCTGCGGATCCTGCGTCTCATCGACCGACTCCTCGGCCTCATCATCATTTCTTCGATTCTTACGACGAGGACGATCATCGAGCAATTCGCGCTTCCAAGCGTTGCGATCCTTACCCTTTTTGCGACGAACGGGCTCGGCGGTTTCCGTCGATCCGGGCGCGGCGCGACTCACCCACAGCGGATGCGGCGTGCGAAGGATCGCGTAGCCGTCGTCGGACAACAGCGAGACAAGCGCTTTCATCTGAGCCATCACGCGCTTGTACCCCATCGCTTCGCGAACGAGCGGATATGGCGGATCCAAAAACGCGAGCTTGAGCGGACGCGGGCAGCGGGCGATCGCACCGGGGCCCAAAGCGTCTCCCCGAACGATTTCGCAACGGTCGCCGCATCCGAGCGTTTCGATGTTGCGCTCAAGAATGTTCGCGATGGATGGGTGCTTTTCGGCGAAGATACAACGCGCGGCGCCGCGGCTCACGGCCTCCAAACCGATCGCGCCTGTGCCGGCGAAACCGTCGAAGACATTGGCGCCTTCGAAGTGACCTCGCAACAGCATGAAGAGCGACTCCTTCACGCGATCGGGGATCGGCCGGGTGATTTCGGCGTCCGCCGGAGTCTCCAGAAGTCTGCGTCGGTATTCACCCGCGATAATGCGCATCGCAGGATGGTAGCAGGGGAAAAAGAAAAACCGCGACCTTTCGACAGGTCGCGGCAAAGTGCGAGGCTCCGGCCTTCAGTCATTTATCGCGGAGCAGTTCCTTGAGCATCTTCTCCTGTTGCTCGATCCATTTTTGGAGTTGCTCGTTGTCTGCGCCGATGGCGATCTGAACGACACCCTCGTTGTTCTTCGCGATTCGCTTGAGACGCTCCAACGCCTTGCGGGCCTTGGCCACGAACGGAGCGCGATCCTCCGGAGCCGAACCGCTCGCCGCGGCGACGTTGCGCTGATAGTCGCGCATGATGGTTTGCGCCTCATCCTCGTCCTTCTTCGTCTGATCGCGATACTTGAGCGTCCACTTCTCGGCCTTGCAGACGGGCCACGGGGTTCCTTCGACGGTTTCTCCGACCCAGTTCAACTCCTGATAACCCATGAGTTGCTGCAGTTCTTGAATCGTGGTCGCAGTACCCTTCGAGAAATAGACCTCGCGAGCGCTCTTCTCGTTGAAGGTGAGCACTTCACCGTCGCGATTCACGATGATCTTGCCGGAGACGGTGTCGCCGTACCAGTGGATCTTGCCATCTTCATCGATGGTGCAGGACAGCGGATACTGAATCTGCATCGCACGCATGATGTCGGGGTGATAGCCGCCGCGCGCGGAAATGCTGCGCATCATCGCGAGCACCTTCTCAAGCTCGGCGCCCTTGACGGCCTGCAGGTTGCCGAACCAGCCGGTGCATGCGCCGAAGTTGCCGACGGGCGTGAAGTAAATCTCTTCGATGCACAGCGAGCTCATCGCCGCCGCCGAAATCGCGGACTCGATCCACGCGACCACGCGGAAGCGAGGCTTGTAGTTGAACTGAAGCTCGTCGGAGACGCGCTGAATCTCAAAGAGAGCGCCACCGCCGGACGACACGCGCAACACGACGACGCCGGACTTGTCGTTGCCGATTTCCTCTTCCAGCATCGGACGCGCCTGCTCAAGGGCATAGGCCGTGAGATACACGCCCACCATGTCCTTGTTGCTCTTGTGATCTCCGAGCGTGATCACCGCCGCGCGCGGCACGCCGGGATTGAAGACCGCGGGCTTTTCCTCCGGCTTCGCCTCGGACTTCTCGTCCTTCTTGGCCTCGGTCGGGGTGGATTGCACCGCAGGCTTCACCGCAGCGGGTTCGACTTTTTTCTCAGGCTCAGCCGCGGGCGGTTGGGCGGAGTCAACGTTCTTCTCGACCGACTTCGCGTCGGACTTGAAGACCATCTTTTCGGCGGTCTTGCCGTTCTTCGTGACCTTGATCCACACGCAGCACGCCTCTTCGCGGATGATCTCGCCTTCGTAGACCGTTCCATCCTTCATTGTCACGCGATCAAGCGCAAAGACGAAGTTTGACGCGCAAACTCCGACCACACACGCGGCGAAGACCGACAACTTGCGGAGCATGTTCATGTTGTTTCTCATGATGACCTTCTCTTCCGAAATCACTTATCCTTCTTATCCATCAACTGTGCGGTATCGATCTGATTGAGCATGTCGTCGATCTGCTGAATCGGCGGAATCTGATTCTGCTGCAGGAACTGCTGGGTGAGTCCCTCACCCCACTTGTTTTGAATGCTCTTCATTTCCTGAAGGAACTTCTTCTGCTTCGAGCGCGCCGCACGCCGCTCGTTCCAGCCGCCCGGAGCCTGAACCTGCACATCCTGAAATCCTTCGGCGGCCTTGAGCAACGCGCGCTCCGCACGATCGATATTGCGCACCCAATCCTCGGGGATCTTCGTCGATTTGCTCTTGATCTGTCGACCGCTGCGATCGAGTCCGATCGCCTGCAGCAACTGATCTTCCGTCAAAGCTTCGCCGCGACTGAGGCCGATCAGACTCGCCGTGCGCGAATTCAACGTGAGATAGTCGTTGCCCTCACCGCTCATGACTTGATCGAGCGTGTCTTGCTCGGCGCCGGAACCGCTGTCGCTGAGCAACTCCTCCGCGGAGTTTTCAGGACGACGCTCAAGCAAAACCGCCTTTCCGTCGCCGTCATATCCGAGCGTCAGCACGAACTCCTTGCGAGTCATCGCGCGCATGATGTTGGGGTCATAACCGCCGGCGCGCAAAATGCCCTCAAGGTGGCCCAGTCGCAGCGAGCGCTGCTTCTCCCGCACAACTTCATCGCCGGTCCCGTCGAACATGCGCTCCAGACCGCCCAGCGCCCCGATGCGCGCTCCCGGGTGGAAGTACACTTCCTTCGCCGCAAACGCCAGCGGCGCGATGCCGCCCAACGCCTGCTTGATCCACATCACCACGCGGGGCTGCACCGTCCACTCTTTCGGAATCTCGTTGGTGATCACGGTGCTGATCGGCTCGACGCGGAACATCGCCTCATCGACGCCTCGACCGCCCATCACATAGTCCGCCAATTCGGCGTCAACGTTGCTGTTCCACTTGTTCTCGATCTCGATGACGATGACGTCAGCCTTGTTCTCACGCGCGTCGGCGATCTGCTGACGCAGAGGCGTCTCACAGATTTCGCGTCCGAGGGTGCCCTTCAACTTGATCCAGTAGTACGTATTGCCGTCGCCGTTTCCGACGACCTCCTCCACCGCCGGCTTCTTCGACTTGCTGGAGTCGGGTGAAACGGTTTGCGCAGCTGCATGGCCGGCGAACGCGATCACAAGCGCCGCTCCCACAACACGGGTCCCGAACATCGCGTTGAACATCTTCATCGTCATGATCACTCCGGCGGTCAAAATGCGGAACTTCACTTCCCAAATCTCAACGGATCAACAGCATACACCTCTCCGGCCGTTCCCGATACCGAGACAGGCCTCGGTTCTGACGCGCGAACCTCCGCCGGGTTCCCCCGCGGCTCAAATTCCGCGCCGAATACCTTACAAAATCCGATTCTCGGAGACCATGGACCGAGCGACGGCGATGGCCTCTTCCTTCGATTTCACCCGATCCTCCAGTTGCGCGTCGTACACGGCGTCGAGAATCAGTTTGTACATCGGACCGGGTTTGAGTCCCGTCGCCGCCAACATGTCTCCCGTCAACAGCGCCACAGGGGCGATGCCCGACGGTGTCCGGGTCAACGCTTCGACCTCGCAGGCGACTCCCTCGGCGTGCTGACGATCGGCGGCCCGAACCAGAGCCATGACTCCCGCGAAGTGTCTTCCCGCCGCGGCGCGCTTTTTCATCGCCACACTCCACGAGCCCCACTTGCGCCCGACCGCCTCGGCGCCCATCAGATAGAACTTGACGTCGTCACGTTCATCGTTGGACAAAAGCAGTCGATCTCGGACGCGACGAACATCGTCAGGAGTCGCGATGCCCAGATCGATCATCCACGCCGCCAGGGCGAGCGCGAAGGGTGCGGCATCGTCGAGCGTTGACAGCGTTGTCGCCTCGCGACAAGCGTCGACATCGAGCACGGGCTTGAGCAACGCAAGATCGACGATCAAGCGCACGGCGCGCGCCCGCGTCGGATGCGAAAGCATCATGCGCATCTCATCACCGATACGCTCGCGAGAGACGCCCTTGAGTTCGCTCGCATGATCGCGAATCGCCTTCGCGGTCTCGGATTCGATCTCGAATCCGAGTTTTGCGGCAAGTCGCGCGGCACGCAGCGCCCGCAGATGATCCTCCGCCAATCTCTGATTCGCATCGCCCACCGCTCGAATGATCTTCGCTTCAAGATCCTTCAATCCACCGACGAAATCGATGACCCACGCGCCGTCGCGCGTCGCTCGGCACTCGGCGGTGTCGAAGATCGCCGAATCAGGCTTGCGCGGTGACTGAAAGAGCGCGTTGACGGTGTAATCGCGTCGAAGCGCGTCTTCCTTCGGATCGCTGAATCGAATCGCATCGGGACGCCGCGCATCGGAGTACTTGCCGTCCGCGCGAAATGTCGCGACTTCCACCGTGAAGCCGCCGTGGCGGACGAGCACGACGCCGAAGACAGCCCCGACCTCGGCCGTGCGCGGAAACAAAGCGGTGATCCGCTCGGGCGTCGCATCCGTCGCGACGTCATAATCGTCCGGTTCGCGGCCGAGCAGTTCATCACGCACGCAACCGCCCGCGAGCAGCGCGAGATGGCCGCTGGCTTCGAGTTTGGACATGATCATGGCGGCGACATCGCGCGCGGACATACGCAAGTGTACGGACGCCGATATCCTCGGAGATATGCAAGATCCGCTTCGACCGACAGACACCTACCTCGATGGAGCGATGCTGGAACGGCACGCCGCGCTCGCGTGCGGATTGATCCGTCGCTATTGGGAGTCGCTCGAGACGCGTCAGGTGTCATCCGAAATCAAACCCGGTGACGTCTATCGCTCCATGCCGGACACGGCGCCGGACATCGGTCTCGGCGGCGCGTCGTTCGAAGAATCACTTCGGATCATCGAACGAGATTTTCTACCCGCGCTCACGCACTGGCAAAGTCCTCGATTCTTCGCGTTCTTCCCGGCGAACATCTCGACTCCCGCGGTGATCGGCGAGTTGCTCAGCGCGGGGATCGGCGTGCAGGGAATGCTGTGGGCGACAAGTCCCGCTTGTACCGAAGTCGAAATGCGGGTGACCGACTGGCTCGCATCGATGATCGGTTTGCCCGAATCCTTTCATTCGACATCGCGGCACGGCGGAGGCGTGATCCAAGGCACGGCGAGCGAAGCGATTCTCGCGATGCTTCACGCGGCGCGTCATCGGGCGCGAAAGCGAATCGGCACTCCGAAGTCGCACTTGACGTCGTACGCATCGACGCAGGCGCATTCTTCGTTCATCAAGGCCGCGATGATCTCCGGATTCGCAAGCCACCCCGAGGACTTCGAGCATGTGCGACTCGTCGAAACCGATGATCGACACGCGATGAGCGCCGCGCGTTTACGCGAACTGATGCTCGCCGATGCCGCGCAAGGCCGCATTCCATGCTTTGTCTGCGCGACGCTCGGAACGACATCGAGCGGTGCGAGTGATGAGCTTGAATCGATCGCCGATGCGTGCGACGAATGCGCGCGCATGACGGGCGTTCGCCCCTGGGTTCATATCGACGCGGCGTGGCTCGGCAGCGCGTTCATTCTGCCGGAGATGCGCGCATCGTTGCGAGGCGTCGAGCGAGTCGATTCATTCGCGTTCAATCCGCACAAGTGGATGTTGGTGAACTTCGATTGCGATTGTCTGTTCGTCCAAGACCGCGAATCACTCACCGACAGCATGTCCGTGACGCCGGAATATCTTCGCAACGCGGCGACGGAGAGCGGCGATGTCACGGATTATCGCGACTGGCACGTGCCGCTCGGCCGGCGCTTCCGCGCGCTGAAGTTGTGGCTGGTGATTCGCCACTTCGGCGTCCGCGGACTGCAGGAGTACATCCGTCGTCACATCGAATTCGCATGTGAGTTCGAAGCGCTCGTACGCGCCGATTCGCGCTTTGAAGTTCCGTGCGAGAGAAGCGCCTCGTTGGTTTGCTTCGCGCTCAAACAGGGAGACGCCGCAAGCAAGTCGCTCATCGAACGCGTCAACACGCGTCGCAACATCATGCTGACACAAACGGTGTTGCCCGCGACGACGAAGAGTGCGAAGAAATTCGTGCTTCGAATGGCCGTCGGCGCGGCGTTGACGCGTCGCGAGGACGTGCTTCGCGCGTGGGATGAGATCCGCACATGCGCGGATGACATTCAGCCGAACTGCTGACCGTTGAGCTTCATCAACGGAATCATGATGCTCAACAACAAGGATCCGATCACCAGGAACAGCATCACGATCAGAAGCGGCTCGAGCGCCGCCATCAAGCGTGTCGAACGACGATCAAGTTCCTCGGCGCTGTCCTGCGCGAGCGTCTCAAACGCGGACTCCATGTCGCCCGAGCGCTCCGCCGCGATGAGCAAGCGACGCGTGGGCACCGGCAACGCATCGACACCGTCGATCAACTGACGAAGCACGCCGCCCTCGACAAGCTTGTTGCGCAGATTGCCGAGCTGACGCTTGAGTTCCGGGTGACTCAGCGCGCCGACGGAAACGGCGAGCGCGTCCGAGAGCGTGATGCCGCTGCGCGTCATCGCCGCCATGACGGTGAAGAAGCGCGCGGTCTCCTGCGCGAGTACGACATCCTTGAACAATGGCGCGATGCGCATCAATCGCTGGACGAGCTCCCAGATTTTCTTCCGCAGCGCGACGATGCATGTCGCGAACACCAGTCCGCCGAGCAGACAGAAAAGCCACTGCTCCGAAATGAACTCGCCCGTCGACACCATGATGCGCGTGTAGATCGGAAGCTCCATGCCTTGGCCCGACAACGCCTTGCCGATCTTGGGAACGACAAACGTCAGCATGAAGATCGTCATGATGAAGCCGATGGTCAGCACGATCACGGGATAGATGAGCAGCGTCACCACGCGACCCGAGATCGCAAGCTGGCGACGCACCGTCGCCGACAACTGCTTGGCCGCGCCTCCGAGGTCTCCGGTCTTTTCAGCCGCGCGATACACGGCGACTGTCACCTTATCGAAGACCGCGGCCTGATCGCATGCGTCCGAGAACGATGCGCCGGCGGCGACCAAGTCTTTCATGCGCTCCACACGCGGACGAGTGCCCGCGCTGACCACGCTCGCGGTGACCTCAAGGGCTTCGACGAGCGGAACACCGCGCGTCAAAAGCTGCGCAAGCTGTTGATGCAGTTCGGCTTGATCCTTAAGCCCGACCTTGGAAGACAGGCTCAGCCAAGCCGGAAGATTCCATATTTTGAGGGCGACGAGCTTCTCTCGCCGGAGCATCTCACCCAAGTGCTTGCGGTCGCGCGCACTGCGGACATCCAATCGCCTCCCGCCGCCGGGTTTGGCGGCGAGAACCAGAAAAGCGGATGACAGTGTCTTGGCGGGAGGCATTCCACACCATATTTCGGCAAACTCCTCCGCCCGTACGGAGGATTTCGGGAACACGAGGCCGGGAACGCTCCAATAATGTCCCATGGCCACTCTCTCCTCGATCCCGGGCCTGGAACGCCCTGTCGCATTGGAAATCGGTACCAAGATGGAAGTCATGAGAGCACTCATCAAGCATCACGCAGGGGTGGGGTTGAAGTTCATCACCGACCGCCCGAAGCCCGAACCCGGGCCGCGTCAGGTACTGATCCGCGTGAAGAAAGCCGGTATCTGCGGCACGGATAAGCACATCTGGGAATGGGACGACTGGGCGGCGGGACGCATCCCCGTCGGCATCGTCACCGGTCACGAGTTCGTCGGAACCGTTGAGAAACTCGGAGAGGGCGTCACGCGATGCCAAGTCGGTCAACGCGTCAGCGCGGAAGGCCACATCACCGCGGGTCTCGACTTCAACTCCCGCACCGGCAACGCCCATATCGCAAGCGACACCAAGATCCTCGGCATCGATCGCGACGGCATCTTCGCCGATTACGTCGTCGTTCCCGAAGAAAATGTCTGGATCGTCCACCGCGATATCCCCGACAAGATCGCCGCGGCGATGGATCCGTTGGGCAACGCCGTACACACGGTCATGGCTGCGGGCGTGAGCGCACGCACCGTGCTCATCACCGGAACGGGCATCATCGGACTCATGGCGGTGACCGTTGCCAAGGCCGCGGGCGCAGGTCGCATCTTCACCACCGATCTCAGTCCGGAGCGTCGTGCGCTCGCGAAGAAACTCGGCGCCAACGCATGCTTCGATCCGCGCGAATCCGGATGGGTTGACGAGGTTCGCAAGACCTGTCGTGGCGAAGGCGTTGATGTTCTGTTGGAAATGTCCGGCGCCGCCGCGGCGTTCGATCAAGGTTTCGCCGCGCTTCGAAACGGCGGAACAGCGGCCCTGCTCGGCATTCCTTCGCGTCCGCCGATGTTTGACATCACGCGTCACGTCGTGTTCAAAGGCGCGACCGTGCTCGGCATCAACGGACGAAAGATGTTCGAGACGTGGTACCAGATGGAGGAGTTGATCCTCTCCGGTCGCCTTCAACTCGATGACATCATCACGCACGAGTTCCCCATCGAGCAATTCGAGAAGGCGCACGCGACGATGTTGTCCGGCGAGGGCATCAAGGTGCTGATGAACATCAACGATCGCTGAATCACTTCGCGAGCGTGATCACGATATTGACAAGGTTGAAGATCACGTGCATCACCACCGGCACCGTGAACTTCTTGGTTCGCTCGAATGCGAATCCCAGAGAGAGTCCGAAGACAAAGAGCGCCGCGACAGCGTGCCATCGACCGTCCTTGAACATCTCGACATGCATGCCGGCGAACAGCGCGGACGAGAGAATGATCGCGATCCAAGCGCCGCCGAACAACTTCCGCAGCGCCGATTGCAGACAGCCCCGGAAAACGAACTCTTCCACGAGCGGAGCACCGATGACCGCCATGGCGGCCATCGAAATCGCCCATATGTCCTTGGGATCATCCTTGAGCGCTTCGAGCGTGGAGTGCGCGATATCGTCGGGACTTGAACCGCCGAACTTCACCGTCAGCCACGCGGCAAGCAGCGCGGCACACTGCACGATCGGCCATGCGAGCACGATCGCGAGAAGTCCGGGCGTGATGTCCTTGGCGCCGAGGGAGAGACCGCTCTCGGGCGAAGACATGCCAAGCAAGCGTGAAAGAAGCAGCGCGGTGGGAATCGCGACCAGGTAGTTGCCGATCGCAAGGATCGCTTGATCCTTCAGATCCGAAGATCCTTTCGAGATATCGAAGATCTCGCCGGCGACGACACCTCCTGCGAGCATGCCGAGAAACACCAGCGCGCCGGACGCGAACCAGACGATCGACGGATGATTGTCGACGGACCGCTGATCACCTTCCAACACCCCGGGGCGAAGCACCTTGAACGCCCACATACCAAGGAGCGATGCGCAGGCGCCGATGATGTGGAGCCACGTCCATGGATCGGACTTGATCGTCCTGAGCGACGCATTCGCGGCGTCGATCGTGGCTTCCTTGGCGGATTCGGCGACGCGCTCGACCTGCTCCCCGACTTGTTCGGCGCCAAGTGCGATTCCCGTGAACGACAGCGCGCCAACAATCGCAAGAGTGAACAACACACCCGCCATTCTCGCGGAGATCGTTGAAGAAAAGAAGCTCGAGGTCTTAGAGGCCAAGCGGAAGGTGTCCCTTTCCCTGTTACGAGACCGACTCATCGACATCGCACCCCCTCGCGATTTCGCATTCGCCCTCTCGCCTGAAGTCGGACGAGTGAAGGTTATCGCCGAAATCAAACGCAAGAGTCCGAGCGCGGGTTGGATTCGACCTGAATATGAAGACGACTCCTTCCGCCCCGGCCCTGTCGCCGCGCGATATCACGAATGTGGGGCTTCGGCGATTTCATGCCTGACGGATGAGAAGTTCTTCGGCGGGAAGCTGCCTTTTCTTGCGGCAGTCAAGGCCGCAACGAGTCTTCCGGTGCTTCGCAAGGACTTTCTGATCGATCCGTATCAGGTCTACGAAGCGCGGGTGGCGGGTGCGGACGCGATTCTTCTCATCGCCGAATGCCTCGGTGATGAGCTGATGCGCGAGATGCTGGATGTTGCATCGGAACTGAGGTTGTCCGTGCTGATCGAAGTCCATGACGAAGAGAATCTTCGGCGCGTCGCGCCGCTCGTCACTCCGGGCTCGCGTCGATTGCTGGGCGTGAACAATCGTGACCTGCGCACGATGAAGGTGGATCTCGAACACTCATTCGCGATGCACAAACTCGCCCCCTTTCCCGATTTGTTCGTAAGTGAATCGGGTATCCGTACAAAAAACGATTTGAATCGCCTTCGCGATGCCGGCGTACGAACGGTGCTCGTCGGCGAACACTTGATGCGGGAGAAAGATCCCGGCGAGGCGTTGCGACTGTTGCTCGGGGCCGATCTCGCCGATTCAAGGTGAACCATGTCCAAGACCATGTTGCGAACGAATATGAACACGCCGTCCGTACTGCTCGCGTTCTTTGTCGCGACCTGCGCCGCTCCGGCCTTCGCGCAGGACGAAGTTCCCGCGACGGAACAACCTGCCGCCGCCGAATCCGACTCCGAGCACGCGCAGGCACAGGCGCTGTTGCAACAGTGCGCCCAAGCCATTCGCAACGCCAAATCGATGTCGTTCAAGATTCGCACGTACGGAACAGACTCGATGGAATCCATGTCCGCGAAGATCGATGCGGAAGTCTGGATGCTTCGCGACCAATCCGGGCTCTGGCTCATGCGCGCAAAAGGCGCGGGACAGGGTCGAAGCGGCGATGAACAGACTTTCGATGTCGGATGGCGCAAGGACACCATCGAGTTCCTCGACTTCAAGGAAAAGAAAGTGACCGAACGCCGCACTCGCGAAGTTCGCGGCGGCGCATATCAGATCGCGACAGGCGCTCGTGTCGCCGACCTGGTCTCCAACAATCCGTATCAATCCGTCTTCGCCGCGGAAAAGCTTGAGCTTCAGGATCGCCAGTCGATCGACGGTGTCGATTGCGATGTCATCTTGGCGACAACAGCCGCGAAGCGTTCGAAAGTCCGCTGGTACTTCGGTGTGGAGGATCACCTGCCGCGAAAGGTCGAGAAGATCGTCGATGGCGAGAAGATCTCCGGCATGATGGTCTCCGAGCTCCGCGATTTCGTCGCGCAGACCGATTCGGCTTTCGATGCGGAGAAAGTTCGCATTGAAGTGCCGACCGACTTCGCCATTGATCGATTTCAACCCCCTGAACAACAAGACAGCGCCAAGGCTCCGCAGCAAGACGACAAGAGCGGAAAGAGTGACGGAACGAATCCCGCCACTTTCACGGGCATCCCCGGCGCGAAGATCGATGCTGAGAAACTCGAACCCGCCAAGGAGGCGGCGCCCGCGGAACCCTCGCCTGCGCAAGAGCCCGCACCGACTCCGCCCGAACCCGTGATCGCGACGCTCCCTGCGTTTGAACTGACCGGTCCCGGCGGCGCGAAAGTCACCGCGGATTCGCTCAAGGGTTCCGTCGCGATCATCGACTTCTTCGGCGGTTGGATGCCCGCTCGCTCCTGGCAGTCGACACTCAAGACCGCCATCTCAGACATTCAAAATGTGAAGGTGTATGCGGCGGATGTCCGTGAAAAAACCGTTGAATCCGGCGCGAAGGTCCTTCGCGATCGCGGCATCCCGTGGGATCATCTCCACGGCGCCGACGCACTGGCCAAACAACTTGGCATCAAGGTCTTTCCCGCAACGGTCGTTGTCGGCAAGGACGGGCGGATCATTGAAGTGTTCCAAAACTGCCGCGACGCCGCGATGGCGGAGAGAATCAAAACGGCCGCCACGGACGCCGCGAAGTAACTTCGCTCATTCGAATCGC
>JBKDPX010000090.1:0-12800 GCA_046342165.1 Phycisphaerales bacterium
GTAGGCGTATTCGAGGTTCTTGGCGTACGGGGTCGGGACGTCTTCGGTGTTCACGCGGACCGGTTGGGCGTCGAGCCAGTCGAAGCAGCGTTCGCAGACTTGCGTCACGACTTCGCTCGCGACGCTCGCGAACGGCCAGCACTGATCGACGACCACGATGCGGTTGGTCTTGCGCACGCTCGCGATGATCGAATCGATGTCCAGCGGGCGGATCGTGCGCATGTCGAGCACGTCGACGTGGATGTTCTGCGCGGCGAGTTCCTGTGCGGCTTCGAGGCAGAAGTTCACGGGACGACCGAAGGAAACGATCGTGCACGCATCACCCTCGTGTGCCAGTCGGGCCTTTCCGAAGGGGATGTAGTACTCCTCGGCGGGCACATGGGCCTTGTCACCCAGCATGCGCTCGCTTTCGAGGAAGAAGACGGGATCGGGATCGCGAATGGCGGTCTTCAGGAGACCCTTCGCGTCGTACGGATTGCTCGGAATGGCGATCTTCACGCCGGGGACGTTGGCGTACAGACCTTCGACGCACCAGGAGTGCGTGGAGCCGAGCTGTCCGCCTGCGCCGTCGTTGCCACGGAAGACGGTGGGGCAGCCCCATTGTCCGCCGGACATGTAGAGCATCTTGGGAACGTTGTTGAGGATCTGATCCGCCGCCACCAGCGAGAATGACCAGCTCATGAATTCGATGATCGGGCGAAGACCGTACATCGCGGCGCCGACGGCGAGGCCGGCGAATCCGTTTTCCGAGATCGGAGAGTCGATGATGCGCTTGGGGCCGAACTCATCGAGCATGCCCTGGCTCACTTTGTACGCGCCGTTGTATTGAGCGACTTCCTCTCCCATGAGGAAGATTCGCTTGTCGCGGCGCATTTCCTCGCTCATGGCTTCGCGAAGCGCTTCGCGGAACTGGATGTGGCGGTCTCCATCGCGAGCGGGGAGCTCTCGCGCGGTGAGTTCATTCAAAGTCTCGATTTCATCTGCGAACATGATCGACATGGTTGTTCTCGTCAGCGGCTTGGGTTCGGCCGCAAAGTAAGTTGTATTCATTCTGCAATACGGGATCAGAGCAGCGGGTTTTTCGCGCCGTGAATGTAATCACGGGTCGGCGAGAGGTTCGGCTGCGGGTTCAGGAAGACATCGCTGTAGAGTTCGGCGGCGATGTCCGGCGTGGGGCTGGCTTCGGCGAAATCAACGGAGCGCTTCACGGCTTCCTTGATTTCCGTCTGCATGTCCATGAACGCCTGTTCGCTGAGTACCGGCTTGCCATCCGCACCCTTGCGCTCATTGAGCAAGTACGATGCATAGCGATCGATGGAGTCCTTGCTCTTGAACATCTCGACCTCTTCCTTCGTGCGGTACTTCTGAGGATCCGACATCGAGTGGCCGAGGTAGCGATAGGTCTTGAGATCAACGAACGCGGGCTTCTGCTCTTCGCGGCACCAGTCCACGAGGGGCTTGAAGTGGTCGTACAGGTTCACGATATCAAAGCCGTCGATGATTTCGCCGCGGATTCCGTAGGCTTCCGCCTTCTTGCGAAGGTCGTGGGCCATGGTTGTGCCGCGCTCGATCGCGGTACCCATGGAATAGCCGTTGTTTTCGACGACCCAGATGCACGGGATGTCGAAGAGACCGCCGAGGTTCATGGCTTCGTGCAGGGCGCCTTGGTTGAGTGCGCCGTCACCGAGGTACGAGAGAGCGACTTTCTTTTTCGCGGCGCCGCCGTCGACGCCCTGGCCCATCACTTCCCACTCATAGCGTGAGGCGAAGGCGAGGCCGAGACCGACGGGCGTCTGCGCGCCGACGATACCGTGGCCGCCGAAGAGCCAGTTCGGCTTGTCGAACATGTGCATCGAACCGCCCTTGCCCTTGGCGCAGCCGGTGCTCTTGCCATACATCTCAGCCATGCATGCACCGGGGTCCATGCCACGCGCCAACGCGTGACCGTGATCGCGATAGGCTGTGATGATCGGATCATCGTGGTTCAAAGACATGATGGTGCCGACCGCGGCGGCTTCCTGGCCGGTGTAGAGGTGGCAGAAGCCACCGATCTTCGCGGCTTGGTATGACTGGGCGCAGCGATTCTCGAACTCGCGAATCAGCAGCATGCTGTGCAGCCACTTGATGAGTTCGGCAGGAGCGACAAGATCAGAAGCGCGGACTCCCTTGGAGGGGTGGCCTGCGGCCTGACCGTTCAATGCGGAACCGCGCTCGGATCCGCTGATCGTGGCGTTGGACATCGTCGAAATTCCTTCCCGGCGAAACACTCGGAACCGGCTCGCCGGCGGCCGTCTTCCCGTTCGGGAATCGTAGGTGGGCGCGACGGGGGCGACAATGGCGCAAGAGGCTGAAACCCCGTATTCTTGGGGCGATATGCGCGATTCGGACCATCAAGAGCCGGTTCTCTCGCTGAAAGGCCTTTCAGTGGCGTTCGGAGTCGGTGCGGAGCCCGTTACGAGGGAGATTTCATTCGGGGTTTTCCGCGGGCAGACGCTTGCGATCGTGGGTGAATCCGGAAGCGGCAAAAGTGTCACGGCGATGGCTGTGCCACGACTGATGCGGGAAGCGAAGCTGGTTTCCGGGGAGATTCGATTCGACGGGAGGCGGATCGATGACATCGATGAGGGTGAATTGCGGCGACTGCGTGGCCGACACATCGGGTTCATCTTTCAGGAGCCGATGACGAGCCTGAACCCGGTGATGAAAGTGGGGGAACAGATCGCTGAGGCTTATGAGATTCACCACCCCGGCGAGGCAGAGAAGGCGCGTTCGCTCGCGCTGGATTGGATGCGACGCGTGGGCATCGAGAATCCGGAAACCGGGTTTCATGCGTATCCGCATCAGTTCTCGGGCGGCATGCGCCAGCGTGTGATGATCGCCATGGCGTTGATCTGCTCGCCCGGCTTGCTGATTGCGGATGAACCGACGACCGCACTGGATGTCACCGTGCAGTCCAAGGTGATGGAGTTGATCGGTCGACTGCGCGATGAAATGAAAATGGCCGTGTTGCTCGTGACGCACGACATGGGATTGGTGTCGCAGCATGCGGATGCCGTTTGCGTGATGTATCGCGGCCGAGTCGTCGAATTCGGTCCGGCGCACCAGGTGATTCGACGGCCGATTCATCCCTACACGAGGGGGCTGTTACTGTCCGCGCCACGGCCGGACCGCAAGCAAGATCGACTTCACACTGTCGCTGATGTGATGAGTGATCCGCAATCGGGAACGTTGACGCGCGAGGTGAGCGGAGGGTGCGATCCGTATGTCGACGACTCCGGCCGTTCGTCGGCATATCGCCTGCTCAAGGTTGACACGTGCAGATGGGTGGCTGTGCGATCATCGGAGCCGACGAACTTGGAAGTTCCTTGCGTCCCGCCCGAATCAATGCTCGCCACACCGATGAGCCGATAGGTACATGGATGTCCATGCGTGTTCTGATCATCGCCGATGAGGCTTTCGCCACGCGCGAGAGGGGAATGCTTTCGCGCTTGGAAGTCGGATTGATCGATGAGGGCGTGAGAGTCGTTCAGGCTTTGCCGGAATCCGATACTTCCGCCGTCGATTTCACGGAACTTTTCAGCCCCGTCGTGCGATACTCGCCGAGAACGGTGGCGATCGTGCGTGCCTTCGCGGCTCGCAAGCTCCTGCGTTCGCTCGCGGATCGTCTTGGCGAGGACGATGACGGTCGATTCGATTTCGTCCATGTGTTCGGCGGATCCGCTTGGGGATTGGGCGAGGAGATTGCCAGGATTCTCGGTGCGACTTTGATCTTGGAGATCTGGCGCCCCGGATTGATTCCTCGAGCGCAGGAAGTCGCGAGGCGAATGAAGAAGTTCGATTCTCATGATGAGCCGGTGTTGTTCGCGCCGGATCCATCCATCGAACAAGCGGCGACGGAGTCCGGCGCACTCGTGAGACTGGCTCCGTGGGGTGTCCATGTTCCCGATCGATCCGGTGTCGACAAGATCGCGGAGCATACGAGATCGATCATGCTCGTCGGCAACGCGCGTGATGTGAAGGCGTTCACGACGGCGTTCGTCGGACTTGTCGAAGCGACGCAATACGAACGATCGGCGTTGATATTTTGCGATGCAATCGCCGCGACGCGCGCGGGATTATGGACGATCGCGAAGAAGATGGGTGCGTTGGAGCGACTGACGCTTATCGATACCTTGGAAACGCGGCGCGATTTGTTATTGCAGGGCGATCTGCTCGTTCATCCGGACTCTCACGGGGAACAGCGTTCGATCGTGCTTGAGGCGATGGCTGCGGGCATGGTGGTCGTCGCCGCGAAAGATCGGTTCTTCAGTACGCTGATTGACGGCAAGACCGCGTTGATTGTCGATCGCAGCGATCCGGCCGCTTGGAAGGCTGCGATTTCAGCCGCGCTGACCAATTCATCGCTTGCGACTTCCATTTCAGCGCAGGCCGCCACGCACATGCGGGCGCATCGTCCCGCGAGCGCTCATGTGCGAAAGGTCCTCGCGAACTACGAGTGGATCGCGGGTCGATCATCGATTCCGTTTCCCGTTTCCAAGTCCGGGAGCAGCTCATGACCAAGCCGATCATCTTTGCGATCCTTGCCGGGTTGTGCTGGGGAGTGGGTGAGATCTTCACGAAACAAGCGCTGAACTCCGGTCGCGTCGGTCCGTTCACGGTGTTGATGCTTCGTGCGATTGTCACCTTGATTCCGGCCGTCGCGGCGTGTGTCATCGCGACTCGTGTGATCCGAATCGAACCTGCGAGTTGGTTTTCCGACATGCCGGCATCAGTCTGGATGATGGTGATCGGCGGTTCCGGTTTGCTTGCGGGATTCCTTGGCGTCTTCTTCTTTTACTGGGGACTCGGATCCCCCGGCGGCGATATCTCGATCATCCGTCCAATTGCATTTGCGCTCAGTCCCGCGACTGCGGTGATTCTCGGTTGGTTGGTGCTCGACGAAGGAATGAGTTGGCGCAAAGCGATTTCGGTCGTGCTGATCGTGACGGGCATCGCTCTCTTGGCGGGCGAAAAATCAAGGAAGCAGCAATCAGTCGCCGCCAATGAGGATGTCGCGAGCGGAGCATGAAAAGCCCCGCTTTCGCGGGGCTTCGATGTCATTCGCAATTTGCGAGGATTCAGCACATCGTCATGCCGCCGTCGACGCAGATGGTCTGGCCGGTGATGAATCCTGCTTCATCGGCCGTCAGATACGAGACACACGCCGCGATGTCATCGCCGGTGCCGAGACGCTTGATGCTCATCAACGCCGTGACACCGTCCTTGACTTGCTGCGGGAGATTCGCGGTCATGTCAGTCTCGATGAATCCCGGTGCGACGGAGTTGCATGTGATGCCCTTGCCGCCGAGTTCGCGAGCGATCGTTTTGGACAATCCGAGCATGCCCGACTTGGCCGCGGCGTAGTTGGCCTGGCCGGCGTTGCCGACGACACCACTCGTGGAACTGATGTTGACAATTCGACCGAACTTGCCCTTCATCATCGCTCGTGCCGCCGCGCGGATCGCGACGAACGCGGATTTGAGGTTGGTATCGAGGACGATGTCCCAGTCTTCATCGCTCATGCGCAGCGCGAGGCCGTCTTTGGTGATGCCGGCGTTGTTTACGAGAATATCAAGGCGGCCGTGCTCCGCGGCGATCTTCTCGATCGCTTCTTGAACGATCTTGGCGTCACCCATGTCAAACGCTGCGACGCTCGCCGAACCGCCTGCGGCTTCGATTTGAGCTTTCACTTCGTTGAGCGGGCCTTCGCTTCGCGCGCAGAGGACGACATGGCGTCCGTCACGAGCCAAGCGCATTGCCACGGCCTTTCCGATACCTCGTGAAGCTCCGGTCACAACCGCCACACGCTTTGCCGAATCCGTCATTGGTTTCTCCGTCTCTCAAAGAAAGCACGCGCGTTATTCGCGCGTGCGATTCAGGTCTGAAATCGCCGATCGATCAGCCCGGGCCGATGGGAGCTCCACCGCCGGATGCTCCCTTGGCGGCTTCGTAGTCGGACTTGATTTTCGCGGCATCTTCTCGAAGCACTTCGCCCATAATCCGGAAGAGATCATCATCGCTCGCCTTACCCGGCGCTTTCATCGCGATGAAGCCCTTCATGCCGTCGATGAGTTGTGCGATGTCTGCGGGCACAAGTTTGACGCCCTTATCGATCAATGCCGGGCCCGCTTCCTTCGCCCCTGCGATCGTTGAGGGATCGATGCCGTTGGCCGCCGCGAACATCGTCAGTTCGTTTGACATACCGAGCGACTCGAAGAGCTTTTCAGTCGCAGCTATCAGAATGTACTGTCGAAGGACACTTGCATCGTCGCCGAGCGCTGCAGGCCCCGCATCGGCGGAAGCGGCGACATTGAGTTCCTTCGTTCGCGTCAATTCATCGAGAGTCAGACCGTCCCAATCAGCGGCGCGTGCGCGCTTGCCCGGGGTCGTGCCCATCCCATCGAATGACCAAGTGCCGCCGTTGTTGGTGCCGTTGAATCCGAGCAGGTAGGCCCCGGCGGGTTCTTGGATGCACACCACGAACTGGATGTTCGTCGAGGGGAGTGAATCGCCGGGAAGTTCAGACATTCCAACGACGCGCACCGACTCGATCTTGGCGGTCGACTCTTCCCACTCACCGGAGTTCACCAGTCCGTCGAGGTCAGTCTTTGCTCCACCGGTGAACATCGTTCCGAGTGTCGAGCTGTCACCTTTCGCAAAGGCGCTGCAGATCGCGATGATCGCCCGTGCCGCGGTTTCATCCACGGGGGCGCGGTTCTGCGGAAATTGCACTCGCGCGTCGGGCTTGATCGACTGCATAATCGGGTCGATCGCGACAGGATCGGGTACGGGGGGTGGCGGCGGCGGGGGCGGTGGCGGCGGCGGTGGTGGCTTCTTCTTCTCACAGCCGGCCAAGATGGCCGTCGGGAAGACAATCACTGCGGAGACCATCGACAGCGTCACCACGCCTGAAATCACGGCGCGGACCGCTTGCGAGCGGAGACGATTTCGAAGAGTGTCATCACGGCGTGTCATTGGTGTTCACCTTGATTGACTTTTCAATCCTGCGCATCAGACCCATCAGGGTCTTGCCCGGTGCAAGTTCCTGATAGTCGCCCTGAACGGTAGCCGCGAGATGTGCGCAACTCTGCGCCCAGCGCACGGGGCTCGTGAGTTGCTCCACGAGCCGAGTGCGGATGGTATCAGAAATCGAGTTGCCGCCATCCGGGGCGTGTGCCGCGGCCGTCACGTTCGAAATGACCGGACAGCGCGGAGATTTGATGTCGGTTTTTGCGAGTGCTTCACCCAAACGCGCGGCGGCATCAGCCATCAGCGGGGAATGGAACGCACCCGCCACCGCAAGGGCCGCGGATCTCAGCCCCATGCCTTCGGCGACCTTCGCCGCGCGATCACAGGCGTGTTTGTGTCCGCTGAGCACAATCTGGCCGGGAGCGTTGAAGTTGGCGCACACGAGGATCTGGTTCTCGCGGGCTTGTTCGGCGATCGTGGCCGCCTGATCATCGGTTGCGCCGATCAGTGCGAGCATTCCACCTCCGCCGCCGGTACGGGCTTGAGGCGAGTCCGCCGCGTCCTGCATGGCGCGTCCGCGCAAGGTGACGAGTTCAAGACCGGCTTCGAAGCTCACAGCTCCGGAAACCGCGAGTGCGGTGTACTCGCCGAGAGAGAGTCCGGCTGACGCGACAATGTTGGCTTTGTCAGCGCTGATACCGCTTCGGGCGAGCAGGGCGTTCCAACATGCGATCGATGTGACATAGATCGCAGGTTGACTGACATCGGTTTGATTGAGTCGCTCCGCGGGACCGTTGAAGCACAGTTCCGTGAGTGGCGCGCCGAGTCGATCACCCAAAATGCGATCGGCGAGTTCGAATGTCGAGCGGGCCTCGGGTGAAGCGTCAAACCACGCCTTGCCCATTCCGACAGCCTGTGCGCCCTGTCCCGGGCACAGAATGATGCTTGGTGTATTCATAATCAGCGAAAGTGTATGGGTCGGCGGTTCAGAGTTGCCAGAGGCTGCTGCCCCACGTGAGGCCGCCGCCGAACGCGAGGAACATGACCTTTTGTCCCGTTTTCACGCGCCCCGCTCGAACCAACTCGTCGAGACAGAGGGGGACCGATGCTCCCACGGTGTTGCCGTATCGGCTGATGTTCACATAGAGCTTTTCTTCAGTCAGATTGAAGCGTTCAGCCGCCGCGGCCAAGATGCGAGCGTTGCTCTGGTGGCAGACGTACATGTCGACTTCCTCGGGCTTCACCCCGGCCTTGTCGAGCGTTTCGGCAATCAGATTCGGGAATGTGCTGACCGCGAACTTGAAGACGGCTGAACCGTTCATTTGCACGAACCCGTTCATCGATGCGTCGGGCGTGACGGTTTCGGGGAAGTCCAATTCGCAGTGCGGAACGTAGATTTCACGCCAGCCCTTGCCGCTCGCATGAATCGACTGCGCGAGGATGCCCTTGTTCGTGTCGTCGGTCGCCTGCAACACTACAGCGCCGGCGGCGTCGCCGAAGATGATCGCGGTGCCGCGGCCTGCATTGCAAGAATTCATGAGTTTTGAGAGTGTGTCCGCGCCGACGAGTCCGACGGTCTTGTATGACCCGCTTCGAATCATCTCGTGCGCGACATTCAATCCGAACACGAATCCGGAGCACGCGCCGTTGAGATCGAACGCGCCGGCGCGAGTCGCGCCGAGTCGGTCGGCGACGAGACACGCGGTTGCGGGGCATTCCATTTCAGGTGTCATCGTGGAGACGATGATGAGATCAAGATCTTCGGCCTTGAGTCCGGCGGCGACGAGCGCTTTGTTCAGGGCTTCGGCGCTGAGCGTGCTCGTTCGTTCGCCTTTGGATTTGTCGACGATGTAGCGAGTGTGGATGCCGGTGCGTTGGACGATCCATTCGTCCGTGGTATCCATCATCTTTTCGAGATCGGCGTTCGTCAGCGCGCGTGAAGGCAGCGCCGACCCGGTGCCCGCGATTCGAACGCCGCAGGCCGGTCTGGATTGAATCATTGTTTCAGTTCCTCGCCCGTCTTGGGCGTGAGAGACGTTGAGGTCAGGCTCCGGCCGCTTCCTTGGCCGTAGCGGAGACGGGCGGGGGCCCGACTTCCGCGAGTCTTTGCACGATGGCTTCGTTCACTCCCGCATTCACGAAGTTGCGACAGTTGCGGATCGCCGCGCGAATTGTACGGGCTTCGCTGCTGCCATGCGCGATGAAACAAGCGCCGTTGACGCCGAGAAGCGGTGCGCCACCGTGCTCGTGGTAGTCGTTCTTCGCGTAAATGGCCTTGACGATCGGCTCGAAGTCCATCATCAACTTGGGATTCTGCGTGAGGATCTCGGCGGCGATGGCTTTAAAGAGGCTCTTGGCCATGCCTTCGATCGCTTTGAGCAACGTGTTGCCCACGAGGCCGTCGGTCACGACGATGTCGGCCATTCCCTCGAAGAAATCGCGGCCTTCGACGTAACCGACGAAGTTCAGCGATGAAGTGGCCTTGAGCATGTCGCGGGTTTCCTTGATCATGCCCGTGCCTTTGCCCTCTTCACTGCCGATGTTCATCAGTCCGATGCGCGGACGCTCGATGCCGAGCAGTTGACGCGCGTAGACATCAGCCATGACGCCGTACTGCCACAAGTGATCGGCTTTCGGTTCGGGGTTGCCGCCGGCATCGACGAGTACGACCGGCCCGGCGAAGCCCGGTACGGTGACGGTGATGCCCGGACGAATGACGCCGGGGAGTCGACGCATTTGCAACATCGCCGCGGCGACACAAGCGCCCGTGTTTCCGGCGCTGAGGACGCCGTCACAGCGCTTGGGGTGACCCTCTGCGCCGTACTGGTGCATCTTGACGATGGAAGATTCGGTTTTGCTGCGAACGGACTTCGCGGCGGACTCGCCCATCTCGATGACTTGATCGCAATGAACGAGTTCGAGGCGCGGATCGTCGGGTTTGACGCCGCGTTCTTTGAGCAGTTCGATCATCTCCGGTTCGCGACCGAAGAGCACGAGGGTGTCGCCGGCGGGGAGCTCATCGAGCGCCATGACACAGCCCTTGAGAATGGCATCGGGGGCGTGGTCGCCGCCGAACACATCGATACCGATGCGGATGGGCCGTTCACGATGAGCGTGCTGCTTGATTTGGTTCGACACCGCGTCCTTCCGGTTCAATCAAGTGGAAATGAAAACAGGGCCGACACAAGCGGTCGGCGACGATGTCGCGGCGTCAAGAGGCCGCGACGAATTAGCCCTGCTTCTTCTTCTTGGATCCGCCGATACCGAGCTTGGGGACCTTCACCTTGAGGCCGGCGCGGACATAACCTGACTCATCGCAAGCCTTGTGGTGGGCCTTGGGCTGACCGGAGAGCGGGCAGTTGGTCGGGGCCTGGGCGACGAGCGCGTGGTGAGAGCGACGGCGGCGAGTGCGGCCATAGCTCTGTCTCATTGGGGGAAGCATCGATCACTCCTAACTGTGCACCCCGACGCTGCAAGCCGGCGGGTGGATCCGGCCGAACGGCCCGAACCCCAAGGTCTCAATCTAAGGTCGGAATGCTAGGGGGGGAGGCTCGGGGTGTCAATTCGGAGTGGGGGTGGGAGGATCGGGGCGAGTGGTGATATTGATGGGGATCAGGGCTTGAAAACAGTGGGGGTATGAGTCCTATAGTGGCCCCCTCAGGCACCGAGCGGCGAAAAGAGCCGATGCGGGGCATGAGAATGCGCCTCCCTAGCTCAGTTGGTAGAGCAGCTGACTCTTAATCAGCGGGTCGAAGGTTCGAGTCCTTCGGGGGGCATTGATTTAGTTTCCACCGCGTCACACTCGACGCCACACTCTAACAAAAAAGGCTTGTTTTCAGGGCGTTCCGCGTCATCGTGGTTGCCCGTGTGTTTGCGTGGGACCGTGTGTGTTGCCGCATTTGCTGCCAGGCGTGTTGCCGCATTTGCTGCCGCCGTCCCGACACCCGCCGCAAGGTCGAAGTGTGCGTCGCGGGTTTGCAGGTAGTGTTGGGCCGCGATCATCGGGCTGTGCCCTAACCAGCCCGCGACAACGTGGGCGGGGAAACGCTCTACCCAATCCGTCGCGCACGATGACCGCAGGTTGTGAAACAGCCGGGGCCAGGGCTTCACGCTCGCCTTGGCGATGATCCGCTTAAACTGGGTCCGCAGGTGCATCGCCGGATCGCGCAGCCGGGGCACAACCGCTTCCACACCGACTTCGGCGCGGTCGAACAGGTCTTGCAGGATCGGACGCAACTCGGGGGCGATCGGGACCACCCGTACCGCGTGGCCTTCGTGGCCGGCGGTCTTGGGGGATCGCACCATCAGCCGCCCGCGTTCCCAGTTCACGTCACCCCACCGCAGGGCCACGATTTCGGAAGGGCATCGCAACCCGGCGAACCGCGATAGGGCGACGATCGCCCGCCATTGGTCATCGGGGCACACCGCCAGGATCGCCCGGATCGTTTCGACGGTGATGTAGGACGCGCGATCGGGGTTCGATTGTGAACCTGCCCGCAAGTCGGCGAACGGGTTGGACGCGATCAGCCTCCACCGCATCGCCTTCCCAAACACACCCTTTGCAATCACAACGCGCTTGGCGACCGTGGCGCGGGCCAGGGCCTTCGCCGGCTCGGTCTTGTCGTCGGGGTTGGCCTTCGGCTCGGCGATCCACTTGCGCCAGTTGTCGGCGTGGGCGGGCGTGATTGAGGCCAGCGCCGTATCCGCGCCCAGAAACGCTCGCAGACTTTCCGCGACTTGCCGGTACTTGTATTGCGTGGTGGGCTTCACCGTTACCGCCGCATCGAATCGGGCCAGCAGATTCGCCAGCGTCACCACCACCGCGCCCGCCCGTGGTTGGCACAACCCATGCGCCAACACGCGGGCGTACAGCACGTTGTCAATGCCGCCCAGCCAGCGCACCGCGTCGGGGTGGGGTACGCCGTTGTGCCGCTTGGCGATCACAAGATGCCCGATCGCCATTTTCGCGGATCGCGCGTAGTCCTTCGGGCACTCGCCCAGCCGGATAGTTTGCTGTTTCCCTTCCTCATCGCGGAACAGGATGCGCGCCCGCTTGCCTTCCCATCCGATGCTCGCCATTCGTCACCTTCCCTTCCGAGTCTTGCCCGCCTTCGCCGTCAGCACCAGCCCTAGGTAGGCGCAAAGCAGGTCGATGTTCTCCGACCGCAGCCCGCGCCCGCTCGCCACGAACCGCGACAGCACCGACGCGGGGATGCCCGTCGCCTTGCTGATCGCGTAGCGGGTTTGTCCGCACCGTTCGACCGCTCGCCGTAGTTGATCCGTCACCGTTGCCATGCCCGTCATTCTACCTCATTAGTTCGTGTAGTGCAACTACACCGCATCGACTCCCCGACCGCCACCAGCCACGCCGCCGATCCGGGGTGCGTGAGCACCCCCAGCCCGTCCGCGACGCCGAGCCGTTCGCCCAAGACGTACCCTGCGTCATCGTCAGTGGGGGCGTACCCGTCCACCAACAGCCTGACCATCGCCGCCCGGTGAATCCGCAGCCGCGCCGACAGGTCGGCGGGCAGGTGCGCTGGGCGATGCCGGAGCCGGCCCGCGTCGGTCGGGTGCGGGGCCAGTTCGATCCCTGCCCGCCCAAGTGCCAGCAGCAGCGGGGCGAGTTCGTGGGGGTGGGTGTTCACAGTTCCCCCCAGCCGTCGCCGGCGTTCGTGGCCGTGTCTCCGGTGTCACCGTCACCATAACCCACGTCATTCCCGGCGTTCGTGGAGGTTTCGGTGACGGTGACGGTGGTGAGAAGACGGTATGGTTGTTGGGGTAGGGCACCCTTG
>JBKDPX010000091.1:0-2292 GCA_046342165.1 Phycisphaerales bacterium
GATTCCGTCAAACTGTCGGATCTTCGGGGCAAAGTGGTAGTGGTCGACTTTTGGGCCACGTGGTGCGGGCCGTGCATGGCGGCCATTCCGGAAAATGTGGAGATGGTCGAAGAACTCAAAGACAAGCCGTTCGCATTCGTCGGCGTCCATGACTCCCAGAACGGTTGGAATCAAGCTTCAAAGGTTGTGAAGGATAAAAAGATCAACTACCCGGTCGCAAAGGACTCGGGAACTTCGGCGAAGTCTTACAAGCTTCAGTTCTGGCCCACATATGTGGTCATCGATCACAAAGGGATCGTTCGTGCCGCGGGCCTGATTCCGTCCCATGTGAAGTCGGTCGTTGAAATACTGCTCAAGGAAGTTCCTGCCTCTGAATCCGCAAAGGGCGCAGGTACTCCGGATGCGTGGTACGTGAGTCCCGCAGAAAGGCGGCCTGACTGGATGAAGGCCGTTGAGGGTCAGTCGATGCCTTCCATGGACGCCCTCGCATGGATCGGCACCGATTCGGCGCAAGACATATTGAAGCGAAAGATCAGTGTCATATCGCTACTCGGTGCCGGCGGCGATTTAAGCGCCGCCCACTGTCAATTGCTGCAGAAACTTCACGAGCAGTTTTCGAGCGCCGGGGTGCGCTTCGTCGGTGTCTATCGAACGGGGACCGCTACCGACGGCGTGAAGACCATGTTTGAAGCGCAGAAGTTCGAGTTCCTTGCCGCGGTCGATGTTCCCGCGAATGCAACGGAAGGTTCGGATCCGTCGAAAACTCACGGATCAATCGCAGGCGCTCTCGGCATTCGCTTTTGGCCGATCGTCTTGATTACAGATCGAACCGGAAAGGTTCGGGTTGCGGGCGCTCATCCGGAACGAATCGCCGACGCACTGAATGTCATGCTTGCGGAACCGACCGAGTCGGAAGCGACCGGCGACGAAACGCTCGAACGGATTGAAGGAAAGGACGCCAAGTGACACAATCGATGAAGGAACACTCGCGAACCACTTCGTTCGCGGAAACAGTCCGGGGCCAGGTCGCGAAAACGGTCGTTGGACAGACCGTTGTGGTTGAGCGGGTGCTCATCGCATTGCTCACGGGCGGCCATCTTCTCCTTGAAGGTGTGCCGGGCATCGCGAAGACGTTGTTGGTGCAATCGGTCGCGAAGGCGATCGATCTGAAGTTCGCACGCGTTCAGTTCACGATCGACCTGCTGCCGTCGGACATCGTCGGTGCCGACATCCTGGATCAGCGTAGCGGCGAGTTTCGGGTTCATAAAGGCCCGATCTTCACTAATCTGCTGTTGGCCGACGAAATCAATCGTGCGTCACCGAAAGTGCAGTCCGCGTTGCTTGAGGCGATGCAAGAGCGCAAGGTGTCAATTGGCTCGACCACATATGAGCTTCCGGCGCCGTTCCTCGTGATCGCTACGCAGAATCCAGTCGAGCAGGCGGGAACTTTCGAGTTGCCGGAAGCCCAGCTTGATCGATTCATGCTTCGTCATCGATTGTCATATCTCACGCCCGAAGATGAGGCTGATGTTGTTCGACGAAGTCTTGGATTGAAGTTGAAGCGACAAGGTGACGGAGCCGTCCCCATGTCAGCTTTCGATGCGATTGATGATCGTTCGAAATTGCATATCGGGGATCTCACGGAGTCCATGAGCCGCGTGCTCGACGTGCACGTCAGCGATGTGTTCATTCGTGACTGTGTCGAACTCGTCAATCTGACGCGCAGAAGTCCGGATATCGAACTGGGTTGCAGTCCGCGCGCGGCTCTGTCGCTGGTTCATGCTTCCCGCGCCAGAGCATTCATTCATGGTCGCGATTACACCGTGCCCGAGGATTTCTTTGCGCTGGCGGAGGATGTGGTCCTGCACCGTATTCGACTGAATTACGACGCCCTCGCGGCCGGGAAAAAGCCTGAGCAGGTTCTCGAAGGATTGCTGAAGAATCTGGCGTAATCACTTTATGCTCCCGTCACCTGAATCTCTCACTCGGAATGACTTCGAGATCGTCGCGCGACGACTCGCGGAAGATATCGCTCACGGCATGGACGCCTCGAGGTTCATCGGCTCCGGCTATGAATATGTGAAATCCCGAGCTTATGTTCAAGGCGATCCGACCAAGTCGATCGATTGGAAGGTTGTCGCTCGCACCGGGAAGCCGTTCGTCAAGGAGTTCGAAACGCTGAAGCGGACCGCTGTGTACATCATCGTGGATACTTCGACATCGATGTCAGTGGCATCCGTGCGGATTTCAAAACACGATCTTGCGGTTTGGATCGCGTCGGCGATCGGTATC
>JBKDPX010000092.1:0-2355 GCA_046342165.1 Phycisphaerales bacterium
GATCCGCATGTGTGGTTCGATGCATCGTTGTGGTCGATCGCCGCGAGCCGCGCCGCGGATGTGCTCGACGATCTGCATCCACAATCCGCCGCCGATATCGATCTGAATCTCAAGCGATATCTCGAACGACTCGACCGGCTCCATCGCGATACACAAGAACGGATCTCCTCGATTCCGGCCGAGAAGCGAGTGTTGGTCACCGCTCACGATGCGTTCAACTACTTTTCAAAGGCGTACGGCATCGAAGTGCGGTCGATTCAAGGACTCTCGACGGAAAGCGAAGCGAGCCTCGCGCGCGTGAATGAACTGACCACGATGCTCGTTGAGCGCAACATTCCGGCGGTGTTTGTTGAGAGCAGCGTGCCGCCCAAGACGGTGCGTGCGTTGATCGAAGGCGCCATGAGCAAAGGCGCTCGCGTGGTGATCGGCGGCGAACTCTTCAGCGACGCCGCGGGCAAGCCGGGGACTCCGCAAGGAACTTACATCGGTATGTTCACCCACAATGTCGAAGTGATCGCGCGTGCGCTGGGCGGCGTGACGGAGCAATCACCATGAACGAGTCAATCGCGCTGGAACTCCACGATGTGACCGTCGCATACGGCAAACGCCCGGTGCTGTGGGATATCGATGTCTGCGTTCCCAAGGGTGCGCTTGTCGCGGTGGTGGGGCCCAACGGCGCCGGCAAATCCACGATGCTCAAAGCCGCGCTGGGTTTGATTCCGATGACCAGCGGGCGTGCGTACATCTTCGGAAAAGACTCCGAGTCGGCGCGCTCGCTCGTCGGATATGTCCCGCAACGCGAAAGCGTCGACTGGGACTTTCCGATCGATGCGCGGGGCGTCGTGTTGATGGGTCGCTACGGACGCGCGGGTTGGCTCAAGCGCCCGACACAGGCCGATCACATCGCCGCGAACGATGCGTTGGCGAAAGTCGGCATGACCGAATACGCGGGCAGACAGATCAGCGAACTGTCGGGCGGACAACAACAGCGCATCTTCCTTGCGCGCGCATTGGCGCAGGATGCGCCGCTCTACATGATGGATGAGCCCTTCGCCGGTGTTGACATCGCGACCGAACGCGCGATCGTGGATGTGTTGCGTGAACTGCGCGCGCAAGGCCGGACTGTCATCGCCGTGCATCACGATTTGCAAACCGTGCCCGAGTACTTCGATCATGTCATCATGTTGAACATGCGACTGGTCGCTTCGGGTCCGGTCTCCGAAGTCTTCACGCGCGAGAATCTTCTGCAAACATTCGGCGGACGACTCACGATTCTCGATCAAGCCGCCGAAGCGCTTCGGCGCGCGGGAGGGACCGCCGCCAGATGAGCGAGTTCATTCGCATCATCACCCTTCAGGATCCCGCCACGCGCACCGTGATGGCCGGGGCGTGTCTGCTCGGCTTGTGCGCCGGACTTGTCGGATGTTTCACCCTTCTGCGAAAGCGCGCGCTCGTGGGCGATGTTCTCGCGCACGCGGCGTTGCCGGGAATCTGTGTCGCATATCTCGTGCTCGGCGGTCGTAGCTTCGTCGCGCTGTTGATCGGTGCGCTGTGTTCCGGAGTACTCGCCGTCGCCACGCTGGCCGTCTTGCGCTCAAAAAGCAAAGTTCGCGAGGATGCCGCACTCGGCGGCGTGCTCAGCGGCTTTTTCGCGCTCGGTATCGTGCTCAGTTCGATCGTTCAACGCAAACCCGTCGACTCGCCGGCGGGGCTCGACACCTTCATCTACGGACAAGCCGCGGTGATGACGCGAAGCGATGTCATCACGCTCGCCGTCGTCGCCTCGATCGCGATCGTGATGGTCGCGATCTTCGGTCGTCGCTTCATGATGCTCTGCTTCGATGAAGCCTTCGCGAAATCGGCGGGCATGCGAACACTCGCCGTGGATTTCGCACTCATGGTGCTCGTGTGTCTGGTGACGATCGCCGGATGGCCTGCCGCCGGCGTGGTTCTCATCGCGGCGCTGCTCATCATTCCCGCGGTGACCGCACGAATGTGGACGCAGAGTCTCAATGTCATGCTCGTCATCGCTTCTCTCGCCGGCGCGCTGTGCGCGATGTCGGGCGTCGCGATCAGCGGTGTCTTCAAGGATGTTCCCACCGGCCCGGCGATCACCCTCTTCGCGGGTGCGTGCTTCGTTGTATCGCTCCTGATCAGTCCGCGCGTGGGAATCGTCCGCCGCGCAATGCACTCGTTTCGAACCCGTCGTCGCATCGCGATGCAAAACCTGCTTCGTGCCTCGTACGAATTGCGAGAATCGGGACAATCGTCGCTCACCGTCGCGGCGCTCGCGCTCAAGCGCGCCTGGTCCGTCGCGGAACTCGAGCGACTGATTGATCGCGCGTGCGGCGCGGG
>JBKDPX010000093.1:0-4335 GCA_046342165.1 Phycisphaerales bacterium
GCCGAACTCCGTGCACTTGAGAGCTCGATGGATCAGGTACAGGGCGGGAGCACCGCGCTCAGTACTTCCATTTCTCCGGAGGAGCGGCGCGCGCCGAAAGCGTTGAAGTTATCGGCCTGGTGCATTGTGTACGGGATGGTCGGATTTGTCGGATCCGATGGCGTGCAGGGGCGATAACTCCTGTGGCAATCCTGCGATCCCGAACTCTCCGTTGAGAACGCGCAAATTTTTCTTGTGCCCGTTGACTGTTTGAGTTATTCTGTCTCTTTAGAGAGAAGCGACGGGTCGGAACGGTCGTTATCAACGCACCGGGTTCGATTCGGCGGCGGGTTCGGAGGCTGGCGTGTTCTGCGCCTGATTTGAAGTCCCTGCTTCGTTTCGTCTCGGCGCGTTCGCATCGTGTGCGAATGTTGCGTGGAGTTTTGCGTGATCCTTTCGATCCGCTCGAACGTTCGCGGATCGTTTTCGGATGTCGAACCGGGCCGACAACCGCTCGGGTGTGTGTAAGGTCGGGAACATCGAACAATCCCGACTGTTAGTGAAAGGGGTTCGAAATGAAGAAGAACGGAATGTATTTGGCCCTCGTGGCCGGCGCGTGCGTCGCTCCCGCGGCGTTCGCCCAGCAGGCGGACGATACGACGAATCTGCCTCCGGTGACGCCCGTCCAGATGGATCAGATCCAGGGCGGCAACTGGTTGCGCAGTTCGTACGGTGATCGCGTCGATCTCGTCGTCTATGACTGCGGTATCGCCGTGGATACGGGCGGCGGTTTCGCCGGACCCGCGAACAACCCGTCGACCGCTGAAGACGTTGTCTTCGGTGGCGCGGGCGCTACGGGTGACATCACCATCAACGGCATCGCCGCCGGCTTCTGGGTCCCCGCGACCGCCACGGCGACCGACAACATCTACATGCTCGTGACCTTCTCCGACACGTACAACACGACCCTCTCGACAGTCGTGACGCCCGTGACGGATCCCACCCTCGGCGGCACGACCGTCCTGTGGGATCTCAACTGGGGTGCGGGTTGGCAGGGCGCGGCTGGCGCAGGCACCTACTTCCCTGACCCCGTGACCTTCACGGGCGCAGGCGCTCTCTTGACTGATGCGTTCATCGGTCTCGATCGTCTCGTCGGCGTGAAGCAGGAGATCTACTTCGTCGCTCCCGACGGCGTGACTGAGACCCCCGCGTTCGGCTGGGGCATCATCCGCCGCGCGAACAACACGGGCAACGTCGTCGGTTCGACGAACGTTCAGGGCTACTACGCCGGCACCGCTGGCAATGCGACCATCAACGCCGTCTCCGGCGGTACCCTCAGCGCCGGTAACCGCCGTGGTACCTACCTCGCTCTGCAGGGCACGGGCTACGCCCCGCCGCGCCCGACCACCACGAACCTCGGCACCCTCGCCGACACCGTGACGAGCCAGTCCGGCTCCGTCGCCGCCGGTGGCGTGTCTTGGTACACGATCACCCTCGCCGGTGATGCGACCGACCCCTTCACGCAGTTCCTCGACATCGACACCGAAGGTTCAGCCGGCGACGTCTGCGTCGCGATCTTCGACAACACGGGTACCTTGATCGCGTTCGATAAGGACAGCGGTTCGGGCACCAACGATCAGCTCTCGTTCGGTATCGGCCGCCGCGCCGCGGTCGGTGACGGCCGTCAGTACGATGGTCGCAACTACCTCCCCGGTATCGCGGGTCTCCCGGCCGGCGAGTACGATGTCGTTGTCGCTCCGGCTGACGCGACCTTCGCCGATGGTTGGGGCGTGAGCTCCTCCTCAGCGGGCGGCGCGTTCACCCTGCGCTTCAACACCAACACGAACGGCACTTTGGCCGCTCCGTCGGTTCTTCCCCCGATCGTGACCGATCTCAACGCCGGTGGCGACCTCCTCGCTCCGGGCGTGCCGATCGCGACGGCTGAATTCGCTCCGTACCAGGTCAACTGGTATCAGTTCACCACGTGCAACGCTGCTTCGGCCGCTGAGCCCGTGATCTTGGACATGCTCAGCTCGAACAGCTTCGGCAACATCCAGGCTGTCTACGACAACACCGGATCGCTCGTCGCTTCGAGCACGGCTGCGACCGGCAACGCCGCGGACCTCGTGTTCGACGGCACCACGCTGGCCCTGCCCGCCGGAACGTACTACCTCGTTCACTCGTACTCCGACGCGAACATCGGTACGAACCGTTGGCACTTCCGTTCGACCTCCGGCGATAACGGCTTCGATATCGGCGGTACGGTCAACATCTTCTGGTCTGCCTGCGGTGGCTCGTGCACCTGGGCTGCCGACGGCTGCTTCGCCGACTACGACAACAACGGCGGCATCGACGGCGACGACGTGATCGGCTTCTTCGCCGACTGGGACGCCGCCGGCCCCTGCGCCGACGTTGATGCGTCGGGCGGCGTCGACGGTGACGACGTCATCAGCTTCTTCGGCGCTTGGGACGCGGGTGGCGTTGGCTTCCCCGGCTGCTAAGCCTGAAGAACAGACTCAGTTCATCTGAGTGCATGTTGAACAACAAAGCCCCCGAGTCGAAAGACTCGGGGGTTTTTCGTTTCATCAGGATCTCATGAGTTCGTCGCGGGTCGAGTGTCGCGGCTCAGATTCGGGAAATCGCGCCGCCACTGCGCTCATAGCGTGCGACGCCGGGATCCACGCCGAGACTCCATGCTTCGATGCCGCCGGCGACCGAGCGGCAGGATTCAAAACCCATGGCCCTCAGCGCGAGTGTCGCTCGCATGGATCGCACCCCCATATGACACACGACGGCAAGTTCGCTTCCCTCGGAAACCTCGATTTCATCGTGACGGGATTCGATTTCGTGCAGCGGAATGTGAATCGATCCGGGAATGTGACAGAACGCGTATTCCTCGTTCGTGCGGCAATCGAGAAGAACGACTTTGCCCGCCCCGAGCAACGCGGCAGTTTCGCGCGGCGTGAACTCCAGTTCATCTCTTAATGGGTACGCATCAGGCAAGCCGGCGCGATCGCGATCCGAACGCATTACTTGTCCTTCCGGGCCGGCTTGGGCTTGGCCTCGCGTGCCACTCCCATCGGACTGCGAGCATAACGCTCGTTGTCATTCGTCACTGGTTTCGTAGGGTCTTTCATGACCATGCGAGGTGCGATCATGAGAAAGTCGCCGAAGTACAGAAACGGAGCAGCCCAAGCCTCCAACTGTTGCTCGTATGTCTGATCACCAAACTCCTCGAGCGCGGAAGATGCGTTGGGATACTCGTTGCGCTGGCGATGCGTCGCATCGGTTTGACGCCACTGCGTTGCGTATGTGGGATGCACGGTGATGCCGTAAGACGGAACGCCGATCACCACGGAATCCCATCCGCCGCGATGCAGTCCGTTCAGCGAAGGGCCGTCCGCCGGGATGTGCTCCGCGCGGCCCGGGTCGGGTGAAAGCGATGGCAGCATGATTCCGCCGCCGATATCTTCACGCACGGAGTTGCGTTCGGCGCAGCCGAATGAAGTCAGAGCGAGAAGCGTGATGGAAGTGCTGATGCGAATCACGTTGAAAGCATAGTCTGGCGTCAGGGCTCGTGGGTCGGTTCGGGAGGTTCTCCCAGTATTCTTCCGACCGTGTCCGCGCAAAGTTGCTCGTCGTAGCCTTTTCTCGCCAAGGCGCCGAACAACCGTCGCCATTTCACTTCGTACGCCATCGTCGGCGGCATTCGATCCGCCGCTTGCTGCGCGAATTGAAGCGCCCGCTGTGACTCGTCGCCGGCGATCTCGAGTTTCGGCGGCTTGAAGCCCTTGGACTCCAGGCGAATTCGAATCGACTCGTTTGATTCCCCCGAACCAGCCAGGCGATCGGCCATCGATTGCGCCGCGGCTTGATCATCAAACGCCCGCATCGCCGCGAGTTTGTCGATGGCGTGATTCGCGATGTCCTCCGGGATGCCCGATGCAATGAGTCTCTCACGCACCTGCGCCTGGCTCTTCGATGATGCTCCAAGGAGTTTCAGCGCTTTCTCCATCGCCGCGCAAATCTGTTCGGCTTGGGCGATCCGCGCACGCAGATTGATCGAGAGAATCCGCCCGGGTTCCAACTGTAACTGCGCCGCGCAAGACTTGGTCAGCGTCGCAATCAACTGATCGGCGCTGTAGATGCGGCAGGTGCGGCCGTTGGGATCCCACTCCATCTTGTCGATCATGTCACCCACGTTTCACCCCATCGAGTTTCGGAGTGTGCGCAGTTCGGCCGCGCAGTGCGCGTCACCGTGACGCGCCGCGGCGATCAAACCCTGATCGATGTCAGCGAGAGCGGCGGCTTGGTCGCCCGAGGATTCGAGCGCGACGGCTTTGTGGTAGTGGGCGT
>JBKDPX010000094.1:0-2268 GCA_046342165.1 Phycisphaerales bacterium
GTTGTCCACACTTCAGAACCAATCCGCGTGGAGTCGCGCGGTCATCATCGCAACCCCGACGACAGCCTACGCGCTCGCGGCGCATTTTGACACATCGCCCGAGGATCAGCGTCCCGTCGGATGCCTGCTCACCGAGCCTTCACTGAAACAGCCGATGCTCCCTGTGCTCGGCAACATCCACGAACTCGAAACTCTGCATGCCTCCAAGCCCTTCACATTGGCGATCGTGTCCTTGCCGGCTTCCAGCGTCGCGCTTTGGAACACGCTTCGTTCGCGGCTCAAGGCGTTGAAGATCGAAACCCGCCGCGTCCCTGCCATTCAAGACGCACTTGAGGCTCCCGCGGCCTTCACCCCCGCGCATCCCGAAATCGACCTCGTCGAGCTCATCGGTCGCACGCCCTACGGCATCGATCGTCGTGAAGTCTCACGCACCATCGGCGGCAAGCGCGTGCTGATCACCGGCGCCGGCGGTTCCATCGGATCTGAAATCGCACGTATCGCCGCAACCTTCCGTCCCAGCGAACTCGTGCTGATGGAGCGCTCCGAAAACTCGCTCTTTGAAATCGACCGTCAGATCGCGCGCCGCTTCCCCGATGTTCCGCGTCGCGCGGTTTTGCATGATGTCGTCGATGCCGACGCCACGTTGCGCCATTGCGTTAATCTCAAGCCTCAGGTCGTCTTCCACGCCGCGGCGCACAAACACGTTCCGCTGATGGAAGATCATCCGTCACACGCCGTCACGAACAACCTGTTCGGAACCAAGAGCATCGCCGACGCCGCACACGCGGTGGGGGCCGAGCGCTTCGTCATGATTTCGTCGGACAAGGCTGTGAATCCGACGAGCGTGATGGGTGCGACCAAGCGACTTGCGGAGATGTACGTGCAGGCGTTGCATCGCCAAAGTTCGATGTCCGGCGGACGCACAAGTTTCAGCATGGTGCGATTCGGAAACGTGCTCGGCAGTGCCTGCAGTGTGTTGCCGATCTGGGGCGCTCAACTCGCTGAAGGCGGACCGATCACCGTCACCGATCCTCGCATGACGCGCTACTTCATGACGATCCACGAAGCCGCGATGCTTGTCATCCAGTCCGCCGCGATCGATGCTCGCAGCCACGGCGCGGCGTCAGTGTACGTGCTTGACATGGGAGAGCCCGTGCGCATCACGGATCTCGCGAGGCGCTTCATCACCCTCAGCGGCCTCACACCGCGGTTGCCGAATGAACAGATCTCCGAATCTAATAATAGAACAGTGGATATTATTTATACCGGTGCACGTCCGGGTGAGAAGTTGCACGAAGAGTTGGCGTACGCCGCGGAAGCGCTGAGACCGACGCCGTTCGCTGGCATCAACGCATGGACGGGAACGCTTCCCGACGGATTCGATGTCGCATCGATGGTGTCGGAGATGTCAATCGTGCGAACGACACCCGACAAAGAGCGCGTGCTTGAAGCGATCCGTCGAAATGTTCCGGAAATGCGCGAGCCCGAGCACGGTCGTGGCGGGGCGAACAAGCCCGCCGAGTTCGTCGCGGCATAACAGCCCGAACAAACACGTAAAATCCGTGCGCTTGATTGCGCGGGTCCGTGGCGTGACAATGAAGACCCGCAAGCGAGGCTTGTCGTCCGCTTGGGGCTCAAGACCATGCCACACGAGCGCGCACGCATGATGGAAGACATCGAGAAATCCAGGGCTCAGGCTCAGGAGCTTCTTCGCGCGCTCATCGAGGCCAAGAACCAGGTCGATACGATCGGCTCGAAGGATCTGTACAAGATCGTCACGGGCGCATCGAGCATCGACAACGCGATCGACACCGCGCGCCGCGCGGTTGAAACATGCGACCGCATGCTCGCGGAACTCAAGAGCGCTGACGGAAGGTGAATATGTCCGGCGTCGAAGTGCGCTTCAAGCGCTTGAATGATCGTGCGAGCCTCCCCGCGTACCAGACCGAAGGCGCCGCCGGCATGGATCTGGCGGCGTGTCTTCCTGAAAATGCGCCGAGCATCACACTCGAACCCGGCCGCATCATCGCGATTCCGACGGGTTGGTCGCTTGCGATTCCGCGGAACTATGAAGCGCAAGTCCGTCCTCGCTCAGGGCTCTCGACCAAGCACGGCATCACGTTGCCCAACTCACCTGGCACGATCGACAGCGACTATCGCGGCGAGTTGAAAGTCGCGCTGATCAATCTCGGCCGCGAACCCTTCGAGATCACGCACGGCATGCGCATCGCGCAACTGGTGATCGCCCCCGTCGCGCACGCGGCGATC
>JBKDPX010000095.1:0-3629 GCA_046342165.1 Phycisphaerales bacterium
CCCACGAGCGCGCCGGCGCCCGCGTCCGGAGTGACGCTCCGCGGAACTTCTTCCCTGATCTGACCCGCGAGATATCGCTGTTCGAAGATGTCGCGCAGCATTCCGGCGACGCGCTCCGCAGCCGCATATTGCAGCGGGAACACGCGCACTTTGTTGCTCAACGCCGCGGCGGGAACATCAAGCATCTTCACAAGTTGCTTGACGACCGCGAGATTCGCCGGAGTGGCAACGATGAGCAGCGCGTTCATCTGATCCTCGGCGGCGATCACCATGCCGGTGACCGGCGCGAAGAGATCCGCTTCGATGACTTTGGGAGGCTGCAACGGATCGATGGCTGTTCCGGGATTTTCCTCCAACATGCGCAGTCGGCCGTACTGACGCTGCAAACCGAGCGCCTCTTCGGTCGTCGCCATTCCCTTGACCAGCACTTGCTCGAGCTTTTCAGCCATCTCCGAGGCATTGGCGTACTCAAGCGGCACGATCGCAGGCTCGATCCAATTACTCGCGCGATCAGAATCCAGATCGCGCAACAACACTTCAATCAACGCAACTGCATCTTCCGTGCCCGCGCAGATCAGTGTGTTGGTGCGCTCGTCAACGGCGACCGAAACCGCCGCGGCAAGCGCCTGACCCGTGACGGTCTGCGGCATCCCTGAACGATTGGTGCCCGGGATCTTCCGCAACTGTTCGCTCTGGGCGTACAACTGCTCAACGACGGTTTTGATGCGCGTCGCCGAGGCGTTCTGAAGCGCGAAGATGCGCACCATCACATTGTCGCCGATCGGAAGAGTGTCCAGCATCTTGATGACATCACGCAGTGCGTCGATGTTGCCTTGCGTTGAGGAGATGACGAGCGCGTTGCTGGTGGTATCGGGCAAAATGCGAACAGGCTTGGTCAGATCAACGGGATTCGCCGACTGATCGGCTCCGTTGCGCGTCAGCAGCAGTCGACGCACATGTTCCGAAAGCGGACGCGCCGGATCCGATTGATTCGCAAGTTCAGCCGGAGTCGCCGGACGAATCATGTCCGTCAATGTCTTCGCGAGCGCGGATGCTTCGGCTTTCTTCAACTGAATCACGGCGATGGACTGTTGAGCGTCAACCGGTTCGGTATCGAGCGCTCGCACCACAGCCTCGACGGCCTTGCCGTCGCCGGGTCCGGCGACAACCGCGATCGCCCGTCGTGATTTGAGCAATGAGATCGACACGGGTTCGGCGACGATCCCGGGACGCTCGAGATTCTGTTCCTTGGTGACACCCATGGATTCGAGAATCTTCTGGATCTCGGCGGGATCGTTGTTGACGACTTCGATGATCGTGACGTTCTTGTTCAACAACTCAGCGGGCGTTTTGCCATCGGCTGATTCGGGTGAAACATCAAGCTCATCAACGACTTTTCGAATCTCCTCGAGCAATCGAGTGCTACACGCGATCACCAACGAGTTGCTTTGACGATCGACTTCAACCGCGAGGGTTTCACCCTGCGCTTGCGCGGTCGCCGAGAACGTGTTGAGAATCGTCGCGCGCAATCGACCCGCCGCGATGTTCTCGAGCTTGACGATGTGCGGCGACACGCGACCGATGTCGCCCTGCTGTTGCAAGGTTTCGGCAAGCGCCTTGATCTGGGCGAACTTCTCATCATCCGCGCGGACAATGAGCGCTCCCGCGGTGTCATCACCCATCACCAGCACCGCGCGCGGACCGTTCACCCGCTCGGTTCCATTGAGGAACACGGATCGAATCGTTTCCGCGATCGAGGAGGGCTTTCCGTTGCGAAGCGCGATCACACGCGCCTGCGGCATGTCCTTGAAACCGGCCATGTCGAGTTGACGCACGATCTCCTTGATTCGCACCATCTCGCGTCGGCCGGCGAAGACGATCAGTGAATTCGTCTGACGCTCGGCGGAAACTGTCGGCACACCCTCCGCATCCACCAGCACCGTCGCCTCCGCAGGTCGCTGATCGCGCCCCACTCTTGCCGCACCGGTGGCGCGAGCTTGGGCCTGACGCACCTGCTCTTCGAGCGGCGCACGCAAACCTTCGTTCAGAGCCTGCGCGACCGAAGTCGCATCCGCGTGTTCAAGCGGGATCACTTCGAGTTGACGCGTGGTGTCATACTCTTCGGTATCCAACTTACCCAAGAGCGCACGAATTCCCTCCCACTGCTGCTCGTCGGCGCGAATCACCAACGAATTGCTCAGCGGATCCGGCAAAATCGTGACCGATCGAGCGCCGGGCGTTGAAGCCTCAGGCGCGAAGCGACCGTAGAACACCTTCAATGCGGCGGCAGTCTGCGCGGCATTCGCATACTGCAGTTTCACGAACTCGGTCGTGCGCGATTCGGTCGCCTCGACGTCAAGATCCGCGATCATCTTCGCGATCTCTTCAATCACATCAACCGTTGCGTTGACCATCAACGAGTTATCGTTTTCCGAGAATTCGATCGTCGGTTCACCCTCGCCCTCCACTTGCGGACGGGCGCGAATGAGATTCGAGATCACATAGCTCATCTCGGAAGCGTCGACGTTGTTGAGCTTGAACTTTCGGAAGACCACGCCCGATCGGACGGGCTCCTTGTCAATCACCGTGATCTGTTCCATCACGAGCGCGATGGCTTCCTTCGATCCGGTGAGGAGCAACGAATTGCTTCTCGCAACCGGCGTCACTGTGACCTTCACATTCGCCGGCAATGCGCTTTTGAGCGCCGCAGCGACATCGGTCGCGCGCGCGGAGGACAGCGAGACGGGAACAATGTTCAATTCCTCGCTGCTCGGCGGCGCATCCAACTGGCTCAACAGCGCCGTGACTTCCTCGAACAACTCGCCTGGTGCGGCGATGATGAGCGAGTTCGTGCTCGGTTGCGGCGTGATGATGACGGACTCTTCGATCTTCCCTTGGCGTTGATACATGGAACGCAACACTGCGGCGGTATCCGCAGGCGTGCTGTTCTTCAGAACGAAAACCTCGATCCGACGATCCCGGCCCATATCGGGCTGATCGATTTGAGCGACCAAATCACGGACGGTCGCAAGACTCGCCTCGTCACCGGAAATCACGATCACGTTGCCTTCCGACGACCCGATCACCGTCACAGGACTCTGATCCACGCCCTGTGCACGAGCTCGATCCTGGAAGAATGTGGTGAGCGTCTGCGCGGCTCTGTCCGCCTTCGCGTGCGTCAACACGATCGACTCAATCTTCTGCCCGGTGCCCGTCGCACCTGCATCAAGCTCCGACACATAACGCATCGCCTCTTCAACGCGTTCTGATTTACCGATGAAGATCAATGCACGGCGAAGCTTGTCGATCTCAACCGTAACCGCATCCGGATCCGGGCCACGCCAAGATCGACGATTCGACGACGTCATGGCGCGCTGAATCGCATCGCGCACCGCATTCAGATCCGCGTTGCGAACGGCGACGCTCTTGATGACGATCGCGGCGCGAGACTCCGGAGGCTGATCCATCGCCGCGACAACTCGCTCCACCACCGTGATGAGGTCCGGCTGTCCCATGACAACGATGCTGTTGGTCCGCTCGTTCGATTCAACGTACGAAGGGCTTGGCGTTCCGCCCGCGGCATCACCAGCCTTGAACTCCTGCACGACATCCCGCACATTCGCGGCGAT
>JBKDPX010000096.1:0-12046 GCA_046342165.1 Phycisphaerales bacterium
GTCCGAACTGCGGGAGTTTGATGTGTACATCGGGGCGCGATGCGCACAAGACCAGAATCCCGAGCGTTGGGCGGAGCGGGTGAACGAATTACGCTTCGATCGATCCAACGCCGCGGCGTGGCAATCGTTTGATGACGCGACATGGATCAGAGGCCGTGTACCGAAGGACTCGCCCAAGGCCGAGGACATCGCCCGAATCAACAACGCTTACGCACTTGCAAAGTACATGACGCGATGTGCATCAGCGGGCGAGTTCGCGATCAAGTTCAACGGATCGATCTTCACCACGGAACCCAAGTTCGTCACCGGCGAGTCGTTCAATCCCGACTATCGGCGTTGGGGCGGTGATTACTGGTGGCAGAACACGCGGCTGTCCTACGAGCCGATGCTCGCCAGAGGCGAGTGGGATCGCATGGAATCCCTGTTCGGAATGTATGAGCGCGCGGCGAAAGGTTGCGCCACTCGCGCGAAGATCTACTACCAAGCCGACGGCGTGTACTTCCCCGAGACGATGACGTCCTTCGGCATGTACTCCAATCGAGACTACGGGTGGGATCGCACGGGTCGGCCGATGAATGACGTGAACTGTCCATGGTGGCGTTGGTCGTGGCAGCAGAATCTAGAACTGTGCGATCTTATGATTCGCAGATATGAGTATTCGCTCGACCGCGAATTTCTTGAACGACGCGCACTTCCGATGGTGCGCGAAACGATGAAGTACTACGCGTCGAGATGGTTGACGGATCCGAACAAGACAATCGAGATCTCGCCGACGCAGGCTCTTGAAACATTCTGGAGCGATGTTGTGAACGACACGCCGACCGTCGCCGGTTTGCATCGCGTCCTTGATTCGGTCTTGGATATCGACGGCGTACCGGATGAAGATCGCGCGGGTTGGACTCGACTTCGTCACGCGCTTCCGCCGATTTCCGAGGCGACACGCGATGGCGTTCCCGTGATCGCTCCCGCCGAGCGATATTCACCGAATCAATCGAATGTCGAGAACCCGGAGTTGTACGCCATCCATCCGTTCGCCTTGTTCGGAGTCGGTCGTCCGAAACTGGATGTCGCGCGCAACAGTTATGCGAAGCGCCACCATCGAAACACGGTGGGCTGGACGCAGGACGGCATGGTCGCCGCGATGCTGGGACTCGCGGACGAAGCGTTCGCGAACATGGTCGCGAAGAGTCGCAACAGTCATGAGCGATATCGCTTCCCCGCGATGTGGGGCCCGAATTTCGATTGGCTTCCCGATCAGTGTCATAACGGAAATGTGACGAATGTGTTTCAACTGATGGTGCTTCAAGAGTCGAAAGGGAAGATTCTCGTCTTGCCGGCGTGGCCACGGGACATCGATGTGTCATTCCGTCTTCGCGCTTCTCGCGATACCATCGTCGAGTGCTCGTATCAGAATGGTGTCGTCAGTGAACTGAAAGTCACCCCTGAGTCCCGCCGCCAAGACGTGATCATCGGAATCGAGTGATTGATGCTGCGAATCGGTCTGAGTTCGAGAGAGTTGGCGCCTTTGAAGGGGTGGGGCGCTGGAACGTACGCCGCGCTTCAAGCGCTCGCGCTCTCGCGCGCCGGTCACGAAGTGCATCTCTTCTCTGATGCGCCGGGATTCGCTGCGCGCGGCGAACAGTTGTTTCCCGGCGTCAAGATTCACGAGATCGATGTCACACAGGGCGATGCCGCGCTGCCCGGTTATGACAACGAGCATTTTCGCTACAGTTTGGCGGCGATGCGGGCGATCAGGGATGTCCATGCGAAGTCACCGTTGGATATCATCGAGTTTCCGGATGTCGGTGCGGAGGGTTACTTCACGCTCCGAGCACGCCAGTGCGGTGAATTCACCGGTGTGCGATTCGGCTTGCGGTTGCACCTGTGTGACCATCAAATCCGCGCGCTGAACGGTTGGCCGTGGGAGGATCGGTGGCTCGCTTCGTTGCGCGCCATGGAACGATTCTGCATCGAACAGTCGGATGTGCTGCTTGCGCCTTCGAACTTTGTGGCCGGCGAAGCGATACGGAGCGTTCCACAGGCGGGCGATCGCGTGAAGTTGCTGCGCTATCCGTTCTCGTCGGATTTTTTGAATTCTGAGTTTGAAGCGCCGACCCAATCGAGACCGCGGGTGCTGTACACGGGACGACTGGAGGCGCGCAAGGGTGTCGCGGATTTCGTATCCGCAGCGGTCGCTCTGCTCGAGGACGGCGCTGATCCGGTGTTCACCCTGATCGGCGCCGATACACCGACCGCGCCGGGTGCGAGGTCGATGAAGGAACATCTCGTCCGAAGCATTCCTTCGCGATATCGATCGAGTTTCGAGTTCATCACCGAACAGAGGTCGCGAGCCGAGGTGAGTTCGTATCTCCGCTCGGCTACGGTGTGCTGCTTTCCTGCACGGGCGGACAACTTTCCGTTCGCGGCGTTGGAGGCGATGGATGCCGCGCGAGCCATCGTGACGACGGATGCTTGTGGCGTGAGCGAGATTCTTCGAAGCGAGCACGATGCGATCATCGTTCAGCCGAAGGCGGCGGATGTGTCGACGGCGATCAAGAGGCTGATGACGGACGCGGCGTTGCGCACACGCATCGGAGCGGCTGCGCGCGAGACCCTGCGTCGCGAATGCGAGCCGTCAAATATAGTTAAACATTATATAGATCAAATGTTTGGCGCTCCGACTCGGGTATCCGTCACGAGTCCGGACAACAGCGTCGACGTGATCATTCCCGTGTTTAACTCGCATCGGTATCTTGACCAGACCCTGAGAAGCATCCGTGAACAACGGACGCCGCCGACGCGGATCATCGTCGTGGACGATGGATCAACCGATCCGCAAACCCGCGGATTTCTGGACGCGCTGCGAGGTGTCCAAGTCGTCAGACAGGAGAACCGCGGACTGTCGGAGGCGAGAAACGCCGGCGTGCGACAGGCCGCGAAGTCGCGTTGGGTGCTGATGCTCGATTCTGATGATCTGCTCGAGCCGATGTTCATCACCAAGGCGCTTGAGGCCGCGAATCACAATCCCCGGGCGACGATGATCACGGCTCCGATGATGTGTTTTCGTGATGAAGAGCCGGCGAGACGGTCGGTGTATGTGCCGATCGGATTTGATCGCCTGTCATTGGTCGCATGGAATTGCGCGGGGCCGAGCATCGCGCTGATCGATCGTCGGCGACTGATTGATCTCGGCGGATACGACCCGGCGTTCGAGGCTTTCGAGGATTGGGAACTGTGGTGTCGATTCGCGCGTGCCGGTGAGCAAGCCGTTGTTCTGCCTGATTTCCTCATTCTGAATCGGATCCGCGAAGATTCCATGCTGAGGTCGCTGTCGCGGGATCGCGCGGACATGCTTCGCGTGATGATGATGAACAAGCATCCCGATCTGTCACCCGAGCCCGCTCTGTCGGCTCGAATATTGCACGGCGAGATCATCACGAGCGCCCGCCGCGGCGAGTATGGCGATGTCGACGGTGTGGCGCGCGACATCGTGCGGTCGAATCTTCGGTATCGAATCGCCGATCGGGTCAATCTCGCGGTCAAGAAACTCGGCGTACACGAATCGCTCAAAAGAATGCTGTCGGATTGAGGGTCAACGGATCACGCGTAGAACCGGATACTGCGATTCTGGGCGCATCCACTCATCAAATCGATTCCAGGTCGCGAGGGAATCTTCAGCTGTCGGTTCCAGCAGCGCCTGTGCGAGATTTGACAGCGGCTGATTCAGATGAACGATCCGCCAGCCGGCGGGGATCGATCGCTCATCGATGTTCGACTGCGTTTCGCACCGAATGAGCGTGTGTCCTTGGAAGACGCGGCTCGCGGGCTTCGCGCTCGTGATCACATATTGTTCCACTTGAAATGCTTGATCCACTTCAAGAGTGAGAACCTCGATTCCGTGCTGTCGCAGCGTATCGATGATCGGATCAAAGCGCTCGTCGGGAGGAATCAGGTAAGCGCGAGCGCGTTTGACGGATTGCTCGGAAACAAAATCGGTCATCAATTCGACCGAGTATTCCCTCTCGACTCCCGTTGAAAATGATCGACCGTTCTCGGTTCGCTCTTCGAAGCCCGCGATCATCGCCGGCTCGGACTCGGCGCGAGCGGAGGAGCGTGTCGAAAAGACCGGCGACGACTCGGGTGTGAGTCGCCATCCCGTTGGTTGCGCGTCAACCGCGTTGATCGTGTCAAGGATCGAATTCGAGTTTGCCGCGATCCACTCGAGACTCGCGCGGACGAAGTCGCGGGTTGCGACGACACGCTCGCGATACGGCGCGTAGGTGTAAGACTCGACGAGGATGCTGAGCCGGTTCCGTAAGCCGAAGTAGGTTGTACCAAAGCGCGGCTCCGCGGGGTAACTCTCCCAGCGCGTATGCCCGCGTTCGGCTTCGCCGAACTCTCCCTCGAAACTCCCGTACCAGAACGCAAGACGACCTGTTTGAGACTCGAATCGTTGGTCGATGGCCGGAAGCATGATGTTGCGCGCAAAGTCGTTGATTCGCGGATCACCCGAGGGAGAGCGTGGACCGTCATAGGTGATGACGTAGCGGTGATAAGAACCGTTGGTGATATGACAGTCGATGAACACATGAGCGTTGAATTCGTCGAAGGTGCGAACGAGTCCGCGCGTTTCGGGCTCCTCGAGTTTCATGAAGTCGCGATTCAGGTCGCGGCCGTTCGCGTTTTCGCGAACACCCGTGAGCGCGGGGCCGTTCTGCCCCGGTCTGTTTCCCTCGCACATGATTTCGTTGCCGTCAGCGTTGTAGATCGGCGCGATGATCAGAATCATGTCTTTCAGCAGTTCTCGAGATGTTCCGTGCAGAATCTCGCGCGCGAGCATCGGCAGCGCCTCTTTGCCGTCGATCTCGCCGCCGTGGATGTTCCCGATGGCCAGAACCACCGGTCGCTTGGTTGAATCGCTGAGCGCTCGGGCTTGTTTCGCATCCTTCACCGGTGGATCGGAGAGGATCAGCATCGGAATCTCGCGCCCCTGCACCGTCTGTCCCATGACGGCGCCGCAGGCGAACTCGCTCGATGCGTCGAGTGCGTTCAGCAAAGTCACGGTTTCGTCGTAGGTTGCCGTGCGCGAAAAGTCCGTTCGTTCCGCCACGCTCATCAGTGCGTCGTTCGGATTCAAGGCAGTCAGCGCCAAGGTGACACAGATCGCAATCATGATCTGAGCATACACCGTTTCGCCGAGTGTAAAAACGCAACGCATCACGTTGAAGCGTGATGCGTCGCGGTTGGGTGTTCGGATCCGACGAAGGGAGTTCTATCGAATCCGAGATATGAGGGCAGAGATTCTCTCGTATGGTGTTCGTGTGCATGTATCCAACAGATTCGCGATCGGTGAAAAAGCGTCGAGTGTCCTATCCTCCCCCATGTTCGAGCGATCCAACAGCGGGGGATTCTTGAAACGCTTGATGGCGGTGGCGTCGGTCGTGATTCTGCTGATGCTCGGATATGTTGTCTTCGGTGTGCTGCGACCGATTTCAAGGACCCCCGAATGGTGGGAAAAATCGGCGATTTCAGGCGTTGGCCTGATTCAGACCGCTGAAGCGTTTGAGAACGAATTGATGCGCGCGGCTTCGATGGTCCGTCCCTCAGGTTCGAATCCTCCTCCATCCGGGTTGTCGTATCGGAGTGATGAGTGGGTGTTGGAGATTTCGCAGGATCGGGTGAATGCTTGGCTCGCGGGCAGGCTTCCGAAATGGCTTGCGAATCGGCCTGAGTCCGGGGACGCCTGGCGTCGAATGATCGGCGCTCGCGTGAGTTTCAAACCATCCGGCCTGAAGATGGGCCTGCCGATCATCCATCGAGGCGTCGAAACGGTGTTGTGGGCCGACTTCGCCTCAGATCCTCAACGCGCGAACGGCATCGGCTTCACATCCGTCGATGTGTACGTCGGGCGATTCGCCGCGCCGGAATCACTTCTGGAGTCACTGTTTGATGAATCGACTCAACGAATATTGACTGAAGTCAGATCGAATGCGGATTTGTCGGAATCGCTCGCACTACGTTTGGACGACGGTCGAGTCGTTCGTGTCAGGGGCGTTCAATTCGGCGACGGAGTCTTGAAACTCGTGTGTCGTACTGAAAAATAAGGTGTTGTCCGCATGCCACAAAGAAAAACACTTGTCACCCAAACGGCCCCCATCAGCGGACGTGGACTTTTTTCGGGCACGGAGTCGACGATCATCATCGCGCCCGCATCGCGTGGCGGCATCGTCTTTCGCAGGCGTGATCTGCCCGGACAACCGGAGATCGCCGCAAGCTTGGACAATCTTGTGACGGATCCGACTCGAATCGGATTGCCCCGAGGATTTCCGGCACGAAACACGATGTTGTGCGATCCGCAAGATCACGGGTGCTTTGTCATGACGGTTGAGCATGTGATGTCGGCGCTCGCTGGCATCGGGGTGACTGACGCGATCGTCTCTGTGGATGGAATCGAAATTCCGATTCTCGACGGGGGCGCCGCCGATTTCGCGGAGCATGTCCTCCATTGCGGACTCGGGGCCGTCGGATTCGTTGAACCGATCGTCATCGATCGCGAGATCGTGGTTGAGGACGGTCGTGGCGGCCGAATCGTCGCACAGCCGACGATGGAGGGTTGTTCGCAGTTCTTCTATGAACTTGATTACGGAACGGGCGCACCCATCGAGCCTCAGAGCGCCGAGTGGTTCGGGGATCCTGGCGTGTACTACGGACAGATCGCGCCCGCAAGAACATTTTGTCTCGAGGCCGAGGCGAAGGCGATGAGACAGGCCGGAATGTTCGAGCACTTTTCTCCGTCCGATTTGCTCGTGATCGGAGACGACGGGGTTCCAATCGACAACGCCATGCGATTCCATGATGAACCCGCGCGTCACAAGCTCCTCGATCTGATCGGAGACCTCGCGCTGATCGGCAGACCGATTTCAGGAGTCATCAAGGCCTCCAAATCCGGTCACGCGCTGACTCATCAGTTCTCTCGGGCCCTGTTCAGCGCATATGGCGACAAATCGTTCGGTGTTTAATCGGTGTTGAAACGAAAAACGCTTGGCGTTCGTACCAATACGACCGACGAAGGGGTTTGAACACGGAGCGGATGATGCATCTCGGGGCGGGACATTCTCGTTTGAAGCCGACGCGTGGAGCTTTCACGCTCATCGAGTTGTTGGTTGTGATCAGCATCATCGCGATTCTGATTTCCGTGCTGCTGCCGGCCCTTGGCAAGGCGCGTGAGTCCGCGCGCAGAACCAAGTGCCTTGCAAATCTCAAGGGCGTCGGAGTCGGGGTTCAACTCTACATGGACACCGAAGGAAAGGGATTTCTGCTTCCGCTTGTGAGACCGTTGAACAGCGGTTCGAATGATAATGATCCATCATTATTGGATGTGATGCAGAAGTATGTCGATGCTCCCATTCCTTTCGAGGAGTCCGAAGGTGTGTGGAGTGCCGCGGATCCTTGGACTTGTCCGAGCGACAAATCCGGCGGCGATGAAGCGACGGGATTCGGTCCGTTGTGGCGTTCAAGCGGTACAAGCTATGAGTACGGTCCCGCCGCGATCATGCTTGCCGCCGAAGCCTTTTTTATTCCCAACGTGCAGTTCGCCGTGAGCAAGGCGTACGAGGAAGCGAATCCAAAATTGCCGATTATGTTGGACGCCGACGATTGGCACAACCCGCGCTTTGACGTGAACAAACGATCCGATCTTCCCGATGCGGCGCGCTGGAGCCGCAACGCTTTGTTCTACGGCGGAAGCGCGGACAAAGCCTCTCCACCGGACGAAGAGCAGACACAGCGCCTTTTCCAGGCGATCATCCGATTCTCAGGCCGCGGCGGTCCTCTGTAATGGTGCAATCATGAGTCTTCTTCCTGAATCCATCAATGACAAGCTCGGCTCGCTCGAATCACGGCTTCGCGCCGGTGCTTCGGGTGTCGGGGACTTCTTCGGCGGCTTCTTCGATCATCCGGTGAGCGGACCGGCAAGACGCATCTGGGGCAAGCGAGTCGGAATCGGCGCGGGAGTGCTCGCGCTTGCTGTCGGGGTGTGGTACCTGCTGCCCCGCAGTCAGCCGGATTATCTTCGAGATGATTTGGACGATGTGTTTGATTACACGCTGTTGAGCGACGATTTCAACTCACTCCCGCTCGATGAACGGCTGCGTCTCTTGGGTCAATTGATCGAGCGCATGAAGGGAATGAGTTCGGAGGACTCGCTGCTGATGGCGGCTTTCGCCGCGGGCATCGCGGGTGAAGCGCGCAAGCAACTCGAGGAAAATGCATCGCGACTCGCTATCGATATGTGGGACAAGTATGCGGTCGACTATCGCAACGTGCCTGAGGACGATCGCGAGGAGTATCTCGAAAACACATTTGTCGAATTCACCAAGATGATGGAGACCATGGCGGGCGAAAGCTCGGGCATGTCGGATGAAGATCGAATCAGTGAAATGAAGAAGCAGGCGGCGCGCGAGCGGGATCGCATGACGTCACCCGGCGGACCCAAACCTCCGGGACAGGCGCTCGGCATGGTGTACGACATCATGAATAACGGCGTCGGCGGTTATGCGTCGCCGCAGCAAAAAGTCCGTGGCGCACAAATGATGCGCGACATGATGCGCCACTTCCGCGGACAAGACCCGGAGACGGGCAAGCGCGAAGGCCCGGGCTGAACGCACGCGCTTATCCGATGAGTTGAGGAGTCGCGAGCTCGATCGCCGCGTCCATCGCGGCCGCCATACTGCCCGCGTTCGCGATGTTCGAACCCGCGATATCGAATGCCGTGCCGTGATCCGGACTCGTTCGAATGAACGGAAGTCCGACCGTCATGTTGACCGCGCGATCCCAGGCGAGGGTCTTGAGCGGAATGAGACCTTGGTCGTGATACATCGCGACGACGAGATCAAACTCGGCGCGGCGACGCGGGTATTCAAGCGCCCGCGAGAAAACGGTATCGGCCGGAAAAGGACCGTGCGCATCGATGCCCTTGGCTTGTGCCGCGCGCACCGCCGGAAGAATGATCGATTCGTCTTCGGTGCCCAGCAGACCGTGTTCTCCGGCGTGCGGATTCAGCCCGCAAACCGCGATGCGGGGCGGTTGATAACCGAAACGGCGCATCGTGACATCGCCAAGTTCTATGGTCTGGAGTATGGATTCCTTCGAAAGCGCGGATGCGACGGCACGAAGCGGAATGTGGACGGTCGCCAGAATCACATGAAGTCCCGGTCGTGGCGTCAGCGCCGCTTCCGATGTCGGCGCGCGGAACATCATGGCGAATCGACTCGTGCCGCAGCGATCGGCGAGTAACTCGGTATGTCCCGGAAATCGCGTGTGCCCCGCAAGCGCCCAGGCGGTTTTGGAAATCGGACCGGTGACAACCGCGTCGACGCGTGCGGGATCTTCCTTGGGAGAAAGGGCTTCATCGACGGCCTTGTTCACCCAGGCGAAGGAAGCCGAGCCGCCCCGAGCGTTCGGTGAGCGCGCGAAGTCTCGATCGTCGAATCCTGAAGAGACGAACTGAATCTCATCGAGCCACGAAGGATCGATCCCGGCGGACGCACATGCCGCATGAACGGCTGCCTTTGTCCCGTGAATTCTCCAACGAGCACGGGTTCGGCGAGCGGCATCCGCGAGTGATTTCGCGATAACCTCCGGTCCGATTCCGCCGGGATCTCCGAGCGTGACCGCGATGGTGGGGCGTTTTGCCATGCAGTGAGTGTACGACGCGATCGGGTCGAAACCGATACGCTCTCGGCATGATCATCAAACCTATCGCGTGGCTGGCGGTGTGTGTGACGGGTGGCGCGTCGGCGCAGGAGAATCATGAACTACGGCGTATGACCCTGGAGTCCGGACAGGTCCTCAGCTATCTCGCGTTCGAACCGGAGAACAAAGAGGGTGCAAGCGTCTTCGTTGGTTTCCCGCCCGGAAATCGTAGCGAAAGCCTCGCCCGTGTTGCTTATGAGAATTATTGGAAGTTTCTCCCTGACTCGGGCTGGATCGTTGTCGTTCCCATTGCCGACGAAGGCGAAGACCGAAATGAAGCAAAGGCACTTGAAGAGTTCTTTGACGCCTTGCCACGGCTTTACGGCGCGGGCGGAGTGAAGCCCCATGTGGCGGGTGTGAGCTCGGGCGGAAGTCTCGCCTATGACCTTGCGGCGGTCCGCGGCGCAAGCAAACTTTCATCGCTTGTGCTTATGCCCGGGTGCGCCCGGACGAACGATGCCCTCTCTCGGGCGACTGCGATGAAAGATCTGGAAGTACACATGTTCGTCGGCGCGGATGAAGACGAACCATGGAAGAGCGCGGTGGAGATGACACACGAAGCGCTTCAACGCGCCGGCGCGAAGGTGAAGTTGCTTTCCCGTGAGAACGAGGGGCACATGCTGCGAATCTCCGCCGCCGAGTTTCGAAACATGATGGACACGTTGAAGGCCTCAGGCGTACCCGCTCCGGGAGCGGCGTTGGCGCAAGAGGGTTCCGTCGCGGCGGTGCTGGACGACTTTCATCTCGCGGCATCACAGGCAGATGGTCCGAGATACTTCGGTCACTTCGCGCCGGGCGCCGTGTTTCTCGGTACGGATGCCATGGAGCGTTGGAGTCTCGATCAGTTTCGTGCCTACGCCGAGCCGTACTTCTCACAAGGAAAGGGTTGGACATATGTCGTGAAGGTCCGCCACATCACGCTGAGCGAGGATCTTCGCCATGCATGGTTCGATGAATCGCTGGAGAATGAGAAGTACGGGGAGTGCCGCGGGAGCGGTGTGCTTCTTCGATTGAATGATGAATGGAAGATCGTCCAGTACAACCTCACGGTCCCTATTCCCAACGACATGCTCGCGGATGTGGCTCGTGATATTCGTGCTCGTAAATCGGAAAAATAAAAACGCCCTCGACATGATGTTGAGGGCGAATCACAGGTGAATCAGATCACTCCGTCGGCGTGCCGGCGACTTTTGTGTTCGTCACCGGCTTTTTTGCCGCGATCGTCTTGGCTTTGAAGCGACTCACGGCTTTTGCGATGGATGCCGATGCTCGAGCTGATGCCTTGACCACGACTTTGGCAGAGCCGGTCGCCAATGTGACCGTCTTTGTAGCGCTCGTTGTCGACGTCGTGGCGACGGTTACCGGCTTCGGCTCCGACGTTGAGGTCGAGGTTGTGGTTGAAGCCGAACTGGAGGTCGATGTAGACGTCGATGTAGAAGCGGAAGACACGACTGTGGGGGTCACGGTGGTCGGTGTCGAGTCCACGACATCGGTCGAAATCTTCGGTTCGGTGGATGCGGTGCCGACGGGATCGCCCGTTTTGGTTTCACCCGTCGGCGGCAATGCCAAATCTTCGGTGGGAAGCGCGACGGCGAAAGCCTGGCGCACTAACGGATTCACCGATGCGGACATGAATTGCTGATGCGCTTCATAGTTCGTTTGGTTCTCGATCATGTCCCAGATGATCAAACCGTTCACACCCGCTTCACGTGGCAGGGTGAGCGCGATGTAGAGATCCATCGGTTGGAGGAAGTGATATGCGAAGTTCGGATCGATCGGACAGTGGTAACGCGTTCCTGCGAAGCAGATCACCGGCTTGCCCTGTGCGCAGCGTTTGAATTCATTGATGTTCGCACGGATGATGTTCGAGAGGAATGTGATTTCCCACTCGTAGCCTCGCACTCGGTCTGGTTTGCCGTCCGGAACCGCGAGAATCTGGTTGTACAGTGCGGGATACAGCGCATCGACGGCGTCAAACATCCAGCGCAGATCGTCATTGATCAGAGTCCACTTGCTTGGCGCGGGTTGCAAGTATTCGGCATAGCGGCGATTGGGGTATCCATAGAAACCCCACTTCACGTCATTGCGAACGGCGCGGGCTTCGCGAAGGCATCCGAGGAAGAACTCGCGCACCGCGGCTTCGTAGGTGCGGGCCAACACGGCTTCCAGATCGGTTGATGACAATCCTTGGATCTCGTTGGGACGATGGTTGCGCATGTAGGTGAACCATGCGTCAAACTGAGTCGCGCCGTGACCGCTGTTGGGGTAGATTCCGGGGCCTCCCGTGCGGTTG
>JBKDPX010000097.1:0-5287 GCA_046342165.1 Phycisphaerales bacterium
TTGTGTTCCTTCGCAGGATGCGAACCATCGACGGTTCAACCACCTGCGACGAACCTCAAAGAGGCCGTCCTTCGATCGCCGCCTACCGGGCGGGGCAGGCCCCGGAACCCGTCATCCATGGGCTCCGAAGCAAAGTTTCAAACGATTGGTCCCGCCGAAAGCGGGACTTGGATGGACCCAAAGCGTAGACACGCCGCTGCCGATTTCAAGAACCCCCGGATCCTTCGTTTGTTTGGTTTTTGGAAGGATCGGGCGGTTTGGATTCGGGCTTGGGACGCATCCGCCGATCAAGCGCGAACATCTGCCACGCGCTCCAGACAAATGAGAGCGCCGCGACGATGAACGGAATCGTGAAGTCGTGGGTCAGTTCATAGAGGAAGACTCCAAGTGCTTGGAAGAGCTTGCCTCGGATACCGACGAAGGTCGCATGAATGGCCACGTACTGCGGGACTTTGTCGGGAGAAGGCGCGAAACTGACGGGGCCGAGCATCCATCCGACGCTCGCGCCGCAGTGGGAGAGTCCGTAATAGAGCGACACCCACCAAAGCGAGTCGGCATCATCGGCGAAAATCAGGCCGATGGGGTAGAGACCAAGCAACAGGAAGGACAGCCCCGTGGACTTTGCCGCGCCGACTCGATCCATCAGCATGCCGGCCGGGAACAGAAGGATCACCATGCCGATGAGGTACGAGACGTGGGTCGAGTTCGCGAACGAGTCGTATGGAAGATGAAGTCGATCGGTGACAAGCGCGGGGAGCAGCGCGGCGGCGATCATCCATCCGATGCCGTAGGTCATGTACGCGGCTTCGTATCGCGCGAAGTTGTGATCGTTGCGCAGGACTTCACGCATGTGCGTGACGGGTTCCACGATTGATCGAACGTGAAGGAGATCGCGGTCGCTGATCTCGCGAGCGGAATCCCCGCCGGTTCTGTCGCTGAGTCCGATGAATATCAGCGCGCCGAGTCCTTGCAGAATCGCCGTGAGCGGCATGAAGATTCTGAACGCTTCTTCCGAGGCGGTCAGCCACTCTCCCAATCCGAAAGAGATGAGCGCGCCGCAGAGCAGGCACGACGCCCAGACGACGCTGTAGATCTTGCCCCGCTTTTCAGCGGGATAGAGGTGTTTCAAGATGTTGCCCGAAGCCAGCGGCATCCCCGCGCCGCCGGCGCTCGCGATCACGTGCAACGCGATGAGCGACCACACGTCGGTGACCAATGGAATGAACAACAACGGCGCCGATGCGACGATCCAAAAGCAGGCGAGATATCGCCTGAACGACATGTGATTGAAGATGTGATTCCAAAACACGGCGAGCGAGTACAACACGACCGGCGCGGCGGTGATGACAAGCGTCTGCCAGTTGTTCGCGTCGAAATGCTTGCGCGCGAGCACCGGAAGAATGGACAGCAGCGACCACGAAGTCGACTGCATGAGCACGACGCCCGCCAGGTGCGCGGGAATGAACGAGAGCGAGCGGCGATCGATCACGCGCGCCCCCCGTCTTCCGACATGTGCTTGAGAATCAACGGTTCGATACGGAAGACTTCGCGGTAGTAGAGCGCAAGGAGTCGCGTCGCTCGCTTGATTGTGTCGGAATCCGCACTTCCGATGATGCGGGATTCCCCGAGTTGGCGCAAAAGATCGACGGTCGTGGCGCGCACTCGCCAGATTTCGCCGCCTTCGCGATCCACTCGTACGCCGACGTCATCCGCGACGAGACCGCCGAGTCGCGCGGAAAATCCGTACGCATTCGCCGCGGCGAGTGCTTCGCCGGTGCGAACATCCGCGGACAATTCGGGGCGATGGCCCGTTTCATCGAGGGTGGCGAAGAGCAACGAAAGCGATGAACGCTCGGTGAGCGCGGGTTCGCGGATGGAGGAGAGTGATTCGGAGAGCGCGTCGAAGAGTCCCGGATGCGGATCGTTTTGCACGACGGCGTGGTAAATCAGATCGATCATCGCCATGCCGGCATGAAACGCGCGAAGGTTGATACGCATCGCGGGATAGGTTTCGATCAGATCCCAGGATGTCAGGAGCGTGAGTCCTTCGGTGGGTTTGGGGCTGAAGGCGATGATCCCGCGACTGGGGGGTTCAAATCCGCCGCTGAATTTGGATTTTTCACGCTTGGAACCCTTGGCGACGCCTCGAAGCAGACCGTGTTCGCGCGAAAAGAGGGCGACGGTCTGCGAGGTTTCACTCCAGTCCCAGGCGCGCAGGCAGATGGCGGTGTCGTTGACGATTCCAAGAGACTAGGCGGAAAGAAGACGGCGCGTGCGGTGCTTCTTTGCGGCGTGGTTTTGCGGTCGTTGCTACACTGGCCTCGTTCTTTGAGAGGTAGCCATTTCCATGGATGGTTTGAAGGGTCGATTCATCGTGTTCGAGGGGCCGGACGGCTCGGGGAAGTCCACGCAGTGCAAGCGATTGGTCGCGCTGTGCCGCGAGAAGGGACTGGAAGTCTGCGAAGTGCGCGAGCCCGGCGGCACGCCCGTGGGGGAGCAGATCCGACAGATACTTTTGCACACGAAAGAAGAGTTGTGTCTGAAGGCGGAGATGCTCTTGTATATGGCAAGCCGCGCGCAGTTGGTGGAGCAGAAGATCAAGCCCGCGCTGAAAGCCGGACAGGTCGTCATCGCCGATCGATTCATTCAAAGCACCTACGCGTACCAAGGCGCCGCGGGCGGGATTCCTGAAAAAGAGATTCGCGCGGTGGGCGAGTCCGCGCTCGGCGGTTTGCGGCCCGATGCGGTGTTGTTGTTCGACGTCGACGCTGAGACCGCATCGAAAAGAACGCGCGGCGTCGAGAAGGTCGGCAAGAAAAAAGCCCTGCAGGTGTCGGGCGCGAGTTTGTTCGACGACCGCATCGAACAGCGCAACACGACCGGCGTGCAAAATACGATTCGTGATTCTTACTTACGGCAGGCGCAGGCCGAACCGGATATGTTCAAAGTGATTGACGCGCGAGGCGACACCGAGCGCGTGTGGCTGGATGTGCTCAAGGCCCTCGAAGAACTCGGCGGCCGCTAAAACAAGGAAAGAGATCGCGCGCGATGATCGGCGCGGGTCGCTTCATTCATCATGCACCACAATATTGACCAACACACGGACGAGCAGGTGGATTCCTTCCTTCCCGCGAAAGTGCTGTGGGCTGTCGCGCTGTTGTTGTTCGGCACGATTGTGATTGTGAATCAACTCGCGGCGCATGCGCCGATCGAGAAGCCCGCGTCCATCGAACCCTCCGGAGTGGAAGATCCCGTCTTGTTGCAAACCAAGATCGCGGTGAAACTCGGCGCGCTGGATCCGGACAATTCCGGCGGACTTAAGTCGATGTTCGCAGGACAAATCGAACAGGCGCTGCCGCCCGACAGGACAAATACAGATCGACTCCGACTGTCGATCGCGCTGGCGGAAGTCGATACCGCAACGGCCGCCATGCGAGAACTCGACACCATCGATCTCAACTCGCTCTCCGAAATCGAGGCGCCGCTCAAGAACGACGTGGAATCCGTTCGCAAGTTGCTTCGAGACGAGGCGCTCACGGAAGATGAAACCGCCGGTCTGCGTGAGCGACACGGGTACTACGCCGATCTGGCGCTCACGAGAGGCAAGACCTCGAGCGATCCTGCCCGCGCCGCACTGGAAGGCGGTGGCTGGTTGCTGGTTGCGGTCTTCTCGTTCATCGTCATCGCGGCTCTGGTCGCGTTCTTCGGCGCGATCGCGGGCTTGGTGGTCTTGATCGTCACGCTTGCAAAAGGCGGTCCGCAGTGGCGTATGGTGCGCCCGACCAGTCCTGGAACGATCTATCTTGAGTCATTTTGCGTCTTCATGATCGCATTCGCGTTGTTGCATATCGGTTCACCGTTCATCTTCGGGATGCTCGGCGCACAACCCGCCGCAAGCGGTTCCTCCGATTGGACCGTGACCGCGAAACTGGGCCTCCAACTCTCGTTGGCGCTCACGATCTTCTGGCCGCTGGTCCGCGGCGTCACATGGGATCGATGGAAGCGTGATATGGGTTGGCACGCTGATGGCGGAATCATGCGCGAGATCTTCGCCGGCTCCATCGGCTACTTCGCCATGCTGCCGTTCCTCTTCGTGGCGATCCTCATCCTGATGGTTTACATGTTCGCATCGAAAATGATCAATCCCGATGCGCAACCGCCCGCGAACCCCATTGCGCAGGTGATCGATTCCGCAAACGCGGTTCAACTCGTGCTGCTCTTCACGCTCATGACGGTTTGGGCGCCGATCGTTGAAGAACACTTCTTCCGCGGCTTCCTCTATCGCCATTTGCGCACTCGTTGGAGCATCGGTGCCGGCGCCGTCGTGTCCGGTCTCTTCTTCGGATTGATGCACGGCTACGGCGGCATCATGTTGCTCCCGGTCATCACCATCGGCATCGGCTTCGCGGTCATTCGCGAATGGCGCGGCAGCATCATCCCGACCGTTTGGGGTCACTTCGTTCACAACTTCACGATCGGCGCCGCGGCGATCGGGATGTTCGTCGCGCTCAGATAACGACTCCAAAGATCGGACATTCCGAACTCACGGTCCGTAAACACATCCTGACAAAGTCCTGACTTGCGATCCAATCGGCGGATTGGGTTGGGGGAATCGCATCGATGGTTTATCCTTCTGCAGACCTGATCTCGGATCAGGTTGACCGCCGAGCGAGTTTGGCCGCGGTCGATGGTAGTTTGAGAGAGGAATGAAGAGATCCATGAAGAAGAGCCCCTTTGTCGTTGCAACCGCAGTCGCCATGTTCGCAGCTGCAGGGACCGCGTCCGCGCAGACCATGTCCGCACAGCAGATCGTGTCGGGTCTGTCACAGCCGCTGGACATCATCGGACAGCCGGGCAACGACGGACGCATGTTCATCGTCGAGCAATCGGGAGCGATCAAGGTCTTCAACCTTGCGACCAACACGGTGTCGGGAACGTACATCAATCTCGGTCCGTCGGGCCTTGCATTGACGACCGCCAGCGGCGAGCAGGGATTGCTCGGACTGGCATTCCATCCGAATTTCGCGACCAACGGCTACTTCTTCGTCAGTTACACGGCGACAGGTACCGGCGCATCGGTTCTCGCGCGGTATCGCGCGCAGGCTCCGTATGCGACAAGCGGCTTGTATGACTCGACCGTTGCGCCGGTGATCATGCGAACGATCACCCAGCCATTCTCGAATCACAACGGCGGCCACATCGAATTCGGCCCCGACAATAAGCTGTACTGGGGCATCGGCGACGGAGGCAGTGCGAACGATCCGAACGAACTCGCGCAAAATGTCAC
>JBKDPX010000098.1:0-14125 GCA_046342165.1 Phycisphaerales bacterium
GGTCGCGGCGGGTTCTTCCCGATCAACAACGAGTTGTTGAACAATCCCAACGGACGAGACAACAACTACCACTTCACCTTCGAACTCTCCGCTCGCTTCGTTTGCCGAAAGGGCATCGGTCAGGTGCTCACCTTCGCCGGCGGCGATGACATTTGGGTCTTCATCGATGGCAAAAAGGTCATCGACATCGGCGGCGTACATGACACCGTCAGCCAGACCATCGAACTCGATCGCTTGACGTGGCTCGACAACAACGAGGACTACGAAATGAAAGTCTTCTTCGCCGAACGCCACCGACCGGCTTCCACACTGCGCATCGACACCAATGTCGATCTCAGAACCGCGGAGATCCCTTCCACCTCCGCGATCTATGACTGAGTGCATTCCGGTCCTGATCCGCGCGGCGTCGAATCGTGCCTCTCGACGCTGATCGGATCCGGGCCTCGAAGTTCCACGCCCAGGTTGGGTTCGTGCCCGCCTGGGCGTCTTCTTTTTTATCGATCACACGACAACCCGCGATGTCGCGGCGTGAAGAACATGTATGTTGATGATTCCACGCTCATGCGAATTCGCATCGGCTGTCGAACATCACCCGGCCGCGCCAGATTCCACGCATCTCGTTCAAACTCCGTCGCATGGGCTCGAATGGAAAGCGATGCATCTCGCCGTACTTCAAGCGCAGGAGAATCGGGCGCACCGACGCCGAGAAAAAGCGTGCGAGCATCGGCGGACCTTTGGATCGGCGCAACCGGAGACGGCGTTTGAACAGGCCGCGCGCAACCCGTCAGCACAATCGCTGTCATCGTTGAAATCAAGAGCCATGTGATTCGCATGGGAAAACCCTCCGAGGGGCATCCATGCCTCCACGATCGAATATAACCCACAACTCAGGATTGTCATCCGGAAGAAGCGCCCGAGAACTAGTACCCGGCAGGCGCGCCGCCCTTTCGGGGATCGGAAGCCGGCGCCCACCCCCCATCGACAGCCTTGATGATCTGCACGGCGGCGACGGGATCTCGCGGCCCCACTTCGTGCCCGTATTTGTCCTTCAACTCTGTTGCCACCGGCAGCGAGATCAACCCCTTCTCGAGTTGCAACACATGCGGATGCCACTGATGGTGGAATCGCGGCCGCGACAACGCATCCACCGGATCCATGTCGAACACCAACGCATTCAAGGTCGCCTGAATGGTGCCGCTGATGATTCGCGGCCCGCCCGAACCGCCCGCGAGAAACTTCGGCTTCGCATCTTTGCTCAGTTCACCGACCTTGCGAATCGGACCGTTCAGCGCCGGCTTGGAGAGATCCCGTGGCTCACTGATCACGATCGTGGGCGTCATGCTCGAGAGCGGACGCTTACCCGGCGTGGGCCGATTCAGCGCGGCATGATCCAATCCGAACGCGTTGGGGCGACCCGTGCGCGTGAGGAAGTCATCCACGGTGTCGTTCAGAATGAAGCCGTAGCCATCCACCGCGACGAGCGAGCCGAACACGAGGTTGATCGTTTCACTGCATCCAACCGCGTTGCCCCATCGATCGACCACACACAAATGACTGGTTCCGTGATCCTCCGGAACGAGATCACTCGTTCCATAGTGATCTTCGGGTTGCGTTCGATCGAGCAGAATCGACTCCGCGCGATCGACGATGTACGCAGGACTTAGAAGACTTGCGACCGGAACATCAACAAAGTTGGGATCTCCCATCCATCTCGCGCGATCCGCAAAGGCGTGCTTGCTCGCCTCAGTCACGACATGAATGTACGGTGCGCTGTTGTGTCCATGCTGCTTCACGATGCGCGAGAAGTCGCGTTCGCGCGCCTCGAGCATTCCCAGCACCTGCGCAAGAACGATTCCACCACTGCTCGGCGGCGGCATCGACAACACCGTATCGCCGCGGAAGGTCGTCACGAGCGGCGGACGCTCTTCAACCTTGTACGAGCGAAGATCATCGAGCGTGATTTCACCGCCGTCAGAGCGCGCGGCGCGAACGATCGCATCGGCGACCGGGCCTGCGTAAAAGCCGCGCAAACCCTCTGCGGCGATCGCACGCAACACTTTGCCTTGCTCCGGAAGTTCGATTCGATCACCGGCTTTGATCGCACCTTTTTTCAGCAGGCGTTCCCAAAGGAATTCGAATCGCTCCGCACGCCCCGGCGCGGCATTGATCCACTCGATGATTTCCTGACTGCTTTGCTCATAGTGGGCGTCAGCGATGTATCCCTGCTCCGCGTATCGAATCGCCGGCGCGAGAACTTGTTCACGAGTAAGCGTGCCGTACTTCTCCAGCGCATGCAACATTCCAGCCACATGGCCGGGAATCGCCACCGCCTTGCCGCCCCGGGTCGGCGCGTCCGGATCCTGGTCCTTCTCGAAGTACTCCGGCCCCATCGCAGCGATCGCCGTCTCGCGATAGTTGATGCAAGTGGTGACGACATCCGATTTGCCGCCGGTCAACTGCGCCATGCGCGGATGCTCGCGCAGGAAGACAACCATGAAACCGCCGCCGCCGATGCCGCAGGAGTACGGACGGACGACGGAGAGCGCGAAGCTGGAAGCGACCGCTGCATCGACCGCGTTGCCCCCCGCTTTCAGCACCTCCAAACCCGCCTGTGATGCCAACGGATGATCTGCGGCGACTGCTGCTGTCGGAAACACGGGAGACTCCTGAACCAAAGGAACGATTCTCTGCGAATACGTCGACGGCGCACCGGACTCCGGTTGGGCTCCGATGCACGCCAACATCAGGGCAAACGTGGGGTGGAACATCGGCCAAGCGTATCACGATTCACCAGCTCAAGGACCGAGAAGTCGCTCCTCAGGCCTGGCGGGGCATGGCCATGACCATGGAGTACCCCGCAAAGAACCCCTCGATCCTCTTGCATGATGGCGATTCATGCACGACAATCCATGATCCACACGGAGCGCCGGTAGACCCATGATGTTCAACAAGGCAGTTCGAGTCGCATTCGCCATCCTTCCCGGGGCTCTTACTTCTTTGGCGATGGGCCAAGTCGGCCCGTACGCCGGACATCAGGTGCTCCGAGTTCGTGCGCAATCCCCCGCCGATGTCATGAAACTCAACGCGATCGCGATCGATATCTGGAACTGCAGAATCGGCGTCGGGCCATTGGACGTTCAGGTGACACCCGCGGGGCGCGAGGCGATCCGCCGACTCGGGATGGAGTTCGAAGTTCTGGTCGAGGATGTCGATGCGTTGTTCGCCGCAGAGGCGGCGGAGATTCGTGAAGGCAATCTCAATCGCGACGCCTCATGGTTCACGACATATAAGAATCTCGCTGATATCAATCTGAAACTCGATACGCTCGCGGCCAACAGCGCCGGATACGCCGTCTCGTTCACAGCCGGAAACAGTCTTGAGGGTCGCGCGATCCGCGGCATTCGCATCTCGGCTCCCGATCTGCCCGGCAATCCGCGATCCGCTCGCCCGCAAGCGCTCTTCGCCGGCGGCATCCATGCGCGCGAGTGGATCAGTCCGATGTCAGCCATGTACATCGCCGATCGACTGACCGAACACGCGACGATCGAACCTCGCATCGCGGAGTTGCTCCGTGAAGTCGAGGTGATCGTGATTCCTGTCCAAAATCCCGACGGTTACGCCTACACATGGGCGAGCGCCGCCAATCGCCTGTGGCGGAAGAACCGCCGAAACAACGGCAACGGCACATACGGCGTCGATCTCAATCGCAACTTCGGATTTCAATGGGGTGGAGAGGGCGCGAGCACAGTACCGGGAGATCTGACGTATCGAGGCACGGGACCCTTCAGCGAGCCGGAAACCGCCGTCTTTCGCGATTTCGTTCTCGCCAACCCCCGCATTCGAACGCACGTCGATCTGCATTCATACGGACAGTACATTCTCACGCCCTGGGGATACACCGCGGCCCCCACACCCGATGCGCTCCTCTTTGATCGCGTCAGCGACGAGATGGCCGCCGCAATCGCAGGTGTCCATACTCGCACCTACGCGAACGGTCCGACGTACACGCTGCTGTACGCCGCCAGCGGCGGGGAAAAAGACTGGACCTACGGGGATCGCGGCATTCTGGGAATGACCATCGAACTGCGGGATCAGGGGCAATACGGATTCTCACTCCCGTCGAATCAGATTCTGCCCACCGCCGAAGAGAACTTTGAAGCGAGCATGGTGCTTGCAAACTACGCGCGCCGCGGATTGTGGCTGAGCACACCCGACGCGGAACTCTCGAACATCCCCGTCCCCGCACCGATGGATCTTCGACTGCTTGTGAAGTCGGCGCGTTCGAGTCTCGGCTCCTCCCCACCCGTGGTGCGTTGGCGTGTCGGCTCGTCAGGTGCATTTTCTTCACGCCCCATGACGGGCGGTTCACCCTGGATCGCAACGTTGGAACCCGCGGCATGTACTCCTGACATCGAATGGTACTTCGAAGCGCTCGCTTCCGATGGATCCGTCACCACGCTTCCCGCGGATGCGCCTCTCACCACGTTCCGCACTTCGCCGCTCAGCCGGCGTGTGGTGTTCAGCGATGACATGGAAACCAATCGAGGTTGGAGCGTCGGCGCATCCGATGACGACGCCACGCAGGGAATCTGGCTGCGCACGAATCCCGTGGGAACAACGGCACAACCCGAAGATGATGCATCTCCCAACGGCACCCGATGCTGGGTCACGGGATCAGGAACCGGACCGGCCGATGCCAATGACATCGACGGAGGTCGAACGACCCTGACGTCACCGATCATCGATACGCTTCCGCCGGTTGGCTTTCGCGTCAACACCACGAGAATCGAGTGTCAACTCTGGTACTCCAACAACACGGGACCCAATCCCAATTCCGATGTGATGTTGACCGAGATATCAAACAACGGCGGGACAACCTGGAATCAGGTCGCCGTGATCTCTCAGAATCTCGGCCGCTGGTGGACCATGAGTCTGCGCGTCGAGGATTTCATCGCTCCGTCATCTCAACTTCGCTTTCGATTCCGCGCCCGCGATGTCGCGCCGGACTCCATCGTCGAAGCCGCCGTCGATGAATTCCGCGTGATCCTCGAGGGATGTCGTACCGGCGATTTCAACGGCGACGGCGGAATCGACGGTGATGACGTCATCGGGTTCTTCGTCGCTTGGGACGGCAACTTGTTCGATTCCGATTACACCGACGACGGCTCTGTTGACGGTGACGATGTCATCATGTTCTTTGAGTTGTGGGATACAGGCCGCTGATCATTTGAAACGCAAGGATCGCCACATGTCATTCAGACTCGCTGCAATTTCATCCGCCCTGCTTCTCCACTCCATCGCACTGTCGCAAACCGGTCCGTTCGTCGGCCATCAAGTCGTCCGCATTGCGCCGCGCACGCCCGCCGAACTCATGGCGGTGGAGTCGATCGTCTCGAATATCTGGTCATGTCACATCGGCGTCGGACCGATCGATGTTCAGGTCACGCCGGATCAACGCCGCGCGCTCGAACAACTCGGACTCCCGTGTGAACTGCGGATCGCCGATGTTCAGGCACTTGTTGATGACGAGGCCGCGCAAATCCGTGAAGCTCGAATGAACCGAGATGCATCGTGGTTCACGACCTTCCGCACCCTGACCGAAATCAACGCCAGACTCGACCAACTCGCCGCGGCGAGCGGCGGCCTCGCATCCACCTTCGTCGTCGGGACGTCTCTCGAAGGCCGCCAGGTACGCGGAATTCGCTTCTCCGGACCCGATCTCCCCGGCAATCCACGCGCTTTGCGTCCCGCGGCGCTCTTCGCCGGCGGTATCCACGCCCGCGAGTGGGTCAGCCCGATGACCACCATGTACATCGCGGATCGGATGCTCGAGAACTACTCAACCGATCCCGCGATCTTCGACATCATGAACTCAACGGAAATCATCGTGATTCCCGTGCAGAATCCCGACGGATACGAGTTCACCTGGGCCGCGCCCGCGAATCGACTCTGGCGAAAAAACCGGCGCATCAACGGTGACGGCTCCATCGGTGTCGACCTCAACCGCAACTTCGGATTTCAATGGGGCGGTCTCGGCGCCAGCACCAATCCCGCCAACGACACCTACCGCGGCACGAGCGCCTTCAGCGAACCGGAGTCGCAGATCTTCCGTGATTTCGTGATCGCCAATCCTCACATCAAATCCAACATCGACTTCCACTCCTACTCCCAGTTGCTGTTGACACCGTGGGGTTGGTCTGACGCACTGCCGACCGACGGAGACATCTTCCGCACCATCACAAGTGCGATGGAATCAAGAATCGAGTCCGTGAACGGACTCAACTATGTCTCCGGTCCCACCTACACCACCATCTATCCGGCCAGCGGCGGCGTGCATGACTGGACCTACGGCGATCGCAACATCCTCGGCATGACAGTCGAGTTACGCGATCAAGGGCAGACCGGATTCGTCCTGCCGGCGGAACAGATTTTGCCGTGCGCCATCGAAAACTTCGAAGGTGTCATGGTGCTCGCCGACTTTACACGCCGCGCACTCTTACTCAGCGTCCCCGTCAGCCTGGGCGACACGATCGCCGAATCCGGCGCAGTCGTTCAGCTCAATGTGCGCGCAGGTACTTCGACCTTGGCCAACAACGGCGCACAACTGAAGTACCGCATCGGCGATAGCGGCGCCTTTTCAAGCGCTCCGATGACCGGCGCTGCGATCCAAACGGCAACCCTTCCGCCCGGCGAATGCGGAAACACCGTGCAGTGGTACTTCGAAGCGACAGCCTCTGACGGATCGATCCACCGATATCCCGAAAATGCACCCACAACGCTGCTGTCCGCAGAGTACTCCGGCCTCCGCCCCATCTTCGGCGACGACATGGAATCGGATCGCGGATGGACCGTCGGCGCCGCAGGCGATAACGCCACGGCTGGGTTGTGGGTTCGCGCCGATCCGGTAGGCACGGTCGCTCAACCTGAAAATGACACGACACCCGCCGGAACACTCTGCTGGGTGACGGGATCCGCCGGAGGCGGTGCTGGTGCGAACGACCTTGACGGCGGAATCACAACGCTGACTTCACCGATGTTCAGCGCGGTGGCTCCTCCTGGTTACCGACTGACGGGCACAACCGTCTCCTGCAGCCTCTGGTATTCAAACAATCAGGGTTCCAACCCCAACGCCGATTCGATGCCCGTCTTCCTTTCAAACGATGCAGGCTCGACATGGACGCAGATCGCGGACATTTCCGCGAATGTCGGCGCGTGGTGGACATTCAGCGCGCGAATCGAGGACTTCATGACTCCTGATTCCGACATGCGAATTCGATTCGTCGCCCGCGACCTCGGCGGCGGATCCGTAGTCGAAGCCGCGATCGATGATTTCGCGGTGACACTCGAAGGATGCCGCACCGCCGATTTCAACGGCGACGGGACGATCGACGGCGACGATGTCATCGCCTACTTCGGTGCATGGGACGCGTCTTCACCCGATGCGGACTACACCGACGACGGCGGAACCGATGGCGATGACGTCATACGCTTCTTTGCGCTTTGGGATGCGAATCGCTGACCCATACGCGAAGAAACGGATCACCACGTGCGCGAAAGCTCCGGGCTTCGATATAAGCAATACTTAGAACAACGCAAGGTCGGAACCCTTGACGCCGCGACTCCGCAAGTCGCGCGCACGAAGACCAGGCGCAATCGCGGCATCGGCGCGCTTTTGCAAGAACTACTTGTTCTTACGAAAGGCCACCGCGCGGCGATCGCCTTCGCGCTGTTGACGCTCACCGTGGTGACGGCGACCACGCTCACGATCCCCGCGTCAACCAAAGTCGCGGTGGACTACATCATGACCGATACGCCGGGGCCGCAAGGCATCCCGGATTTCATCGCGACACGCCTGCCGTCCCTTCATCGCGAAGACTTGCTCTGGACACTCGGCGGGGCGATGACCGGCGTGGCGGCATTCAGCGTCCTGGTCGGCATCCTCGGCCGCTGGCAGATGACCAGGGTCACCAAACGCGTGCAAGTTTCGCTTCGTGATCGCTGTTTCAAGCACGCCCTGGACCTGCCGCTGGCCAGAATCCAGCAGTATAAAAGCGGCGGAATGGCGGGCCTTCTGCGAGAAGACAGCGGACTCGCGGGCGAACTGCTGTTCGGGATGCTCTACAACCCGTGGCGAGCCGTCGTTCAACTCGTCGGCACCTTCGGCGTCCTCGCGTATGTCGATTGGCGAATGCTCGTCGGCGGACTTTTACTGGTTCCAGTCGTCTGGATCACCAATCGCGCATGGATCAAGCGCATCCGTCCGCTCTACCGAGACTCCAAGGCCGTTCGTCAGGAAATCGACTCCTCCACCACCGAAACATTCGGCGGCATGCGAGTTGTCCGCGGGTTCAATCGCGAAAAGGCCGAAGCGGTTCGCTTCACCACCTCACAACACTACATGACCCGCATCGAGATCCTCACCTGGTGGTGGAGCCGAATCGTTGAAATGGCGTGGTCCATACTCATTCCGGCGGCATCCGCGGGCATCCTCATCTATGGCGGCATGCAAGTCGTTCGCGGTTCGCTCACCATCGGCGAACTGATGATGTTCTCCACGTATCTGCTCATGCTCCTCGGTCCTCTGGAAACCCTCACCTCGACCGCATCCCAACTTCAGAACAACCTCGCCGCGCTCGATCGCGTGCTTGACCTGCTTGAACAACCCAAAGAGTTCGCCGATGTTCCCTGGTCAGTATCGGTCGCCAAAGGCTCTGTTGGTGGCGAGATCGAGTTCCGCGATGTTCGCTTCGCGTATCCGGTCACCTCGAAGAAGCCGGATGCCCCCGCTCCGTCCGATGTCCTCACAGGCATTCGTTTCATCGCAAGAGCCGGCGAGACCGTCGCGCTTGTCGGCCCCAGCGGCAGCGGCAAAACCACCCTGTGCAACCTCGTCGCACGCTTTTACGATCCCACCGACGGCATCGTCTTGCTCGATGGCGTCGACCTCAAAACCATCGAGCCGCGATCGTATCGAAATCTTCTTGGAATCGTCGAGCAGGATGTCTTCCTCTTCGACGGCACGATCGCCGAGAACATCGCATACTCCGATCGCGAAGCGTCTCTCGATCGCGTGCGCGAAGCCGCTCGCGCCGCGAACGCCGCGGAGTTCATCGAGGCCACCGAGCGCGGCTACGAGACCGTGATCGGTGAGCGCGGCGTCCGGTTGTCCGGCGGTCAAAAGCAGCGGATCGCCATCGCCCGCGCGTTGCTCGCTGATCCGAAGATTCTGATTCTCGATGAGGCCACGAGCAATCTCGACACGGAAAGCGAACGACTGATTCAGCAAAGCCTCGCGCGACTGATGAAAGGCCGCACCTGCTTCGTCATCGCACACCGCTTGTCAACCATTCGCCACGCGGACAACATTCTGGTGCTTGAAAAGGGCCGGATCACGGAAAGCGGCACGCATGATGAACTCATGGCGGGCGGCGGACGCTACTGCGATCTCGTTCGATTGCAAACCATGCCCGCGGAGGGCGCCTGACTACCATGGACCGTCTTCATACAGGAGTGACACATGAACAAGTTCGTCTTCGTTTCAATCATCGCCGCAACCGCCATGCTCTCCGCCTGCGCAAGCAAGCAAACCCCCGAGGAATATGAGCAGCAGTGCCTTGAGCCCAAACCCGGCACCATCGAGAGCGTCAACACGATGTGCGTCGTCGTTCCGACTCACCCCGTCGATCCCGGCACCAAGTGCTCCGAGTTCAACGGCAAGAAAATCGGATTCTGCTGCGCCGGCTGCATCGGCAAGTGGGAAGCGATGAACGCCGAGCAGAAGCAGGCGGCACTCGACAAGGCGATGGCCGCGGCGAAGAAGTAACACGATCTACGACAAAATGACGTTCGGGGTCGCCGATCATCGGCGACCCTTTTTCACAGGGGTTTATATGCGAGGTCTCACCGTCTTCTGTTTCGCGATCGTGCTTTCGGCGGGGTGTGCATCGCACCGAGCCGATCAAACCAACGCGCGCTGCCCCGTCATGCCCGAACTCGACATCGACGGGGCGACCTTCGTTGTCTGGAATGGCGTCAAAGTCGGCTTCTGCTGCGCCGAGTGCGTGGAGCGATGGGATCGAATGAACGATGAGATGAAACGACAAGCCCTGGACCGTGCGACTCGATCAGGTCAGGGCTTGTAATACCACGGAATTGACGCACCCATGTGGGGAGTCGTTCGCCGACGATACAGCGATACCTGTGCGTAGTTGCTCGGGGGCGCCTCCGCCGATTCCATGTACCGATCGATCAAATCCGAAGTCTGAACCCACTTCGCGGACCCGTCACACATCCCGACATTCACACCCTGATCACGATGGTTGTTCCATTCATCGGGATAGTTGTTGATTCCGTCCTGTCGACCGATCAGCGGTGAAATGCTCTCGTCGTTGTCATTGTCGATCACCAGAATCGTGCGCGACGGGAACTGCACCGTCACCGCCGTCTTCAGCAAGTTTGTCGTCGGCGCATCAAGCGTGCTCTGACCCAACCCCGGCGGCGTCACGAAGCCCAACTGACTCCCCACCGTTCCACGGTTCCGTCCCGACACGAGCGTTCCATCCGGATACTTGCCTTCTTCCCACCACGCGAAGGTCTCGTATGAGTGGCCGCCCGCCTCATCGATTCGTTCGCGCGCGGTCCAGAACAGGTCATACAGGAAGTCGCGTCCGTACAGTGCCGGCGCATCGGCGAACTCCGCCTGTTCACTCAACATGAAGTTCTCGCGAACCTTGTTACGAGTGGCGGGACAAATCGCGACGGAATAGCTGTTGATGTACTCCGGAAACAGCCACCCCACATTGTCCTCAAGCGAGAAAATCGTCGGAAGATAGGCTTCTTTGCGATTCTCTCCCGAATAACTGTTGCCCGCCAGACACAACTGGCGAACGTTCGAAAGGCATCGGGTTCGCCTCCCGTTCTCACGCGCGGCGCCCAGTGCGGGGAGCAGAATGCCGATCAACAGCGCGATGATGGCGATGACGACCAGCAATTCGATCAGGGTGAACGCCCTCGTGGCTCTCATGCCGCTCAGCATAACAGGAGAATCACCGGGGTCCAAGTCTTAGATTCCGACCCAAGTCACACCCCGACCGATGCTCGGGCGACCGTTGAGCCAGGACACCAACCACTCGAAGCAGTCCACGAGCCCCGGACCGCGTACCGAAAATGTGCCTCGTCCGTCCACGCACGCAACCCGCCGACTTCGCAGCGCCGGCTGCGAGGAAAATCGTGGTGAACTCATCAAAGCACGCGCCTGTTCAAGACAACTCGTCGCGTCCAACCCATCCGCACACAACACCAGAACATCAGCGGGATACTCAACAAACTCCGAACCGCGCATCTCAAAACCCGGGCCGGCTTCCCGTTCACCCTGCTGCGGCCCGGAGGCGGAACCCGTTCCCTGACGCGCCACGGTCGGATTCCACGGACATCGTCCCCCGGCGCGCTCAATCAACTGCACGATCCAGCCACCTGCGAATCGCGGCGGATTGATCGTGGTGAAAAAGGCCACATTGGGCCCGTCTTCAAACGGATTGACGCATTCCGCCGCCTCGAACATTCGATTTCGCAATCCCACCGTGAGGTGACGCGCCGCGTCATCCATGCCGATCGCTGCACCGATGCGCAGACAGTCGTCCAGCATCTCCTCGAAACCCCCACTCCCAAGACGGATTTCAATGGCGGCATCTCCCGCAGACATGTCGTCCGCGTCGACGATCCGCACATCCGCGCGGTCGGCCTCGGTAAGGCGCTCCAACGCGCCTAACGCATGGAGAATGTCTCTTCCCGCCGCCGACGGACTGTGAACCTTCAATCCCATGTCTCCAAGATAGGCCGCCGCTTTCCACCGAAGTTCGACGAGCAAATCCGCACTTGCGGCGAACAAGATTCCGCGGCGTTCAGGAAGTCGCTATCTTTTGCCCTCAGAGGCCGAATCGAACCGAAAAACCCTTTCGGAGAGGGCCTCACGGAGACTTGCTTTGCAGATTCAAACGCCCGGATCGATCAGCTTCGCACTCGCCCTGTTCCTCAGTGCCGGACATGCCCTCGGACAAGACAAGCCGGAACTCGCCCCGATGCAGGAAGTTCCCGCCGCGGAAGAAGCGGTGGAAGACCCGGACCACATCACGCTCGCGGCATTCTCCGAACCCGTCGAACTCACGACGTTGGTCGAACTCGTCGCCCGCACGTTGGAAATCAATGTGTCTGTGAAGGGAGATCTCAACGGATCCGTGGTCTTCAACGCGCCGGTGAAAGTCCACAAGAACAAACTCAAGGATTTGCTCGACGCCCTGCTCGAACAGCACGGCTACACCTTCGTCTACGACCCGGATTCCATGTTCTACTCGGTGATGCCCAGCGGTGAGATCACGATCCTCGCCGGCGATGAACGCCCGACCCAACGCGTCTTCTCGACACCGAACATGCGTCCGAGTTCGCTCAAGCCCGCCATCGAAGCCCAGTTGGGAATCGCCGTCAGCGCTCAAGGCGGGGTGCAGTCTCAGCGACAGATCGCGTACATCGACGAACTCGGCATGATCGTCGCAACCGACACGCCGCGCCGACTCGCTTCGCTTGAACGAATGCTGCAGGCGTTTCAACAGGAGTTCTCAAAAGCGGAGTTCATCCGCATCCAGTTGACCAATGTCAGCGCCCCCGTCGCCCGCGAACGCGCTCTTCAACTCATCGGCGAAATCGCGCAACGCTCAGGCTCCGGCCAAGACGCGGCGCAGGTTCAAGCCATGCAAATGAACGCCGCAGGTCGCGCGGCCGGCAGCATCGACAATCTCGGTGACCGCCTCACCATCGATCCGCAAGGAAACGCGCTCATCTTCCGCGGTCTGCCCGCCGAAGTCGAACAGGTTCAAAAGCTCATCCAAGTCATCGATGTCAAAAACTCACTGCTCCCCAAGCAGTACTTCGTGGGTTCCGCGGCGCAACAAGTCGCGAACCTCGCGCGCCAGCAGGGATTGGGCGAAGTCACGACGATCGCCGCGCAGAACACCGGTAATCCGTACTTCAACCAGTTTCAGCAGCAGGGACAGGTCATGCCCCTGCAGCAACAATCATCCGTCGGCGGACCCGTGATGGTCGTCGACGAATCGCGCGGAACGATCGTGTACTACGGAACAGTCGAGCAACACGAAATCCTCACCGAACTCATCGTCGCGCTCAACATCCAATCCGAAAAGGTCGTCATTCGCTCATACAAACTCCGCTACAACAAAGCCGAGGACGTCGCCACCGTGATCACGGGATTGATCACCAATCAAACCCCGCGCGGCGGCGGATCGCTCCTACCCGACGGAACGAGCGAACCGATGCAGTTCGGAGGTTTCGGCGGTTTCGGCGATCCGTCGGCGATGTCCAACATGAGTCGCCCGAACTACACACAGCCCGAGGATGGCCAGTCCGACGAAGACGGGCTGATGCTGGATAACAAAGCGTTCGTGATCGCCGATCCGAAGAACAACCAAGTTCTCGTGAAGGCGCAAGTCGGTCAACAAGATGACTTCAAGAAGTTGATCGAGAAACTCGATCTGCGTCGCCCGCAGGTGTATGTCGAAGCGAAGATCGTCGCCGTGACTGCGGATGATCGACTGCGTCTGGCTTTTGAGAATCAACTCATCAACGCCAACGGCACGGGCGGCGTACTGAACAGCAACTTCGGATTGGGATCACTCACCGGCACGACCGCGCAACCTCAACCGCTGCTCGCCCAGAAGTTGGTCAGCGGCGCTTTGACCGGATTCACCGCCGCGGTGATCAAGAACGATCAAGTACCGATCGTCATGCGCGCGCTCGCCAACGAAACCGACAGCCGCATCGTCGCATCACCGCAACTGCTCGTCGATGACAACGAGGAAGCTGAAGTGACCAGCGTCGACTCTCAGCCCGTCCCCACGCGCATCGTTCGTGACAGCGGCAGTTCGACAGGCAACGACGTTGTGACATCCGATCGCGAGATCGAGGCCGGCACGACCCTCAAAGTCACTCCGCAAATCAGCGATGGCGGCAGTCTGCGCCTGAAGTAGGAGATCGAACTCTCCAGCTTCACGGGCGAAGGAACCAACGATCTGCCCCCGCCACGCCAACGCAACAACGTGAAGTCCGAGAGCATCAC
>JBKDPX010000099.1:0-2953 GCA_046342165.1 Phycisphaerales bacterium
TCAGAGTTCGATCCGCGCTGACATTGAACTTCGGCCCCTGCTCCACGCTCATTCCCGCACTCCTTTGGTAAGCAACAACCGAAGCAGATCCGCAACGCGTTGCAGATGCGCGATCTGATCCGGTGAAAATGAATCCCGCACCGACATTTCGATGTCGGGGGTGATTGAAAACCGAATCCAACGCTGTCCCGCTGAGCCGCGGGTCGCAGGCGTTCCGCCCGCGAGCAAAGCCAAGGCTTCCGCCAATTCCGCCGCCGGGGTGCGATTCGAATTGTCACCCGACGCGAACGATGCGGCACTTGTGAATGCGACGCCCGAACTCTCCGATGATGCACGCAGCGACGCGAGGTACTCAAGTGCGGTGCCCGGGCGTCGATCGGCTTCGGTGTCCATGATCGCTTGGATCATGATGCGACCGCTCGAGATGTCGCGGATCTGCTGTGGTGCCAACGAATGCAGAACGGTGCGGATCTGATCGAGCGTGAGGTTCCTATTCGCGTCTCGGATCTTCACGAGCACCCGCAAACGGTCGATGTGGTCTCGGGAGTAGGTGGCGTTTCGGCCGCGGGACTCGGGTCCGGGGAGCAGGCCTCTTTCGATGTAGCTTCGAATCGTCCGCGGCTCTATCGCGGTCAATTCCGAGAGATCATGGAGCGAAATCCCCGTGTCCATGGGAAGACTTTAAATACGCCATGGCGCGATGTCAATATTTGTGTCGCGTTTTATGTTCAAAGAAACAAAATTAACCATGCTCCCAAGCGTTAGGGATGCGGAAGGTGCAAGCAGGGGCTCCGAAGTGCCGATATTGAGCGAACCAACGCAGGAGTTCCGGGGATCATGACGCTGATTGCGCACATCCGAGCGGCGAAGTATCGAACGCAAGTGAGCGAGCGAGCGGCCGCGTATGCAACGGGCACATCCGAGTCGATGAGATTGGCTTGGCAGCTCCACCAGCTGAATGCGAATTGGGCAGTAACGATCCGGACGGTTCCGTATTGGCGGGAATTAGTCGAGCGCGACGGGTTGCCGCGGCGCTTTGAGAGTTTGGCGCAGTTCGCTCAGACGGTGCCTGCAACAACCAAGCGGATGGTTCAAACGCAGATCAATCGACTGGTTGATCCGAATGTTCCGACCGATCGACTGTTGGTGACCGGAGGGTCGACCGGAGAACCGACGAGTGTTCCCGCCGGAGCGGAGGACATGAAGGATTCGACGGTCGATCGCTGGCTGGGGCGCACGTGGTGGAACGTCGATCCGGCGGATCGGCTTTTTATGATTTGGGGTCACAGCCATCTGTTGGGGACGGGACTTCGGGGATACATGAACGCACGCCTGCGCGTGATCAAAGATCACATGCTCGGGTATCACCGATTCTCCGCGTATCAACTCGATCCGGAGAAACTGCGCGCGGCGGCGGATGAAATGCTTCGTTGGAAGCCTCGATATGTGGTTGGATACAGCAGCGCATTGGATTACTTCGCGCGCGTGAATGCGGATCGGGCTTCCGAGTTGGCGGGCTTGAAACTCAAAGGGGTGTTCGCCTCGGCCGAATCGTTTCCGTTTGCGGACAGCGCGGAGGTGATCGCCCGAACTTTCGGATGTCCCGCCGGCATGGAGTACGGATCGATCGAGACCGGCGTGATGGGGTACTCGATTCCTTCGACGCCGGGCCTCGGACATTTTGAAATGTTCTGGCGAAGTTACATCTTCGAACTGGGAGAGCCGGGTCCCGCGGGCGGCCGCATGTTGAGAATCACGAGTCTGGCCCCGCGAAAGTGGCCGCTCGTGCGATTTGAAATCGGCGATGAGGTGTACGGATTTGAAGGAGACGATCCTTCGAGCGTCAGCAGGCTGAAGGCGATCATCGGCAAGTCATTGGCGTTCCTGCGCATGGATGACGGCACGGTTGTGCACAGCGTGACCTTCGAACACGCGGTGCGGAACTGCAAGGAAGTCGTGCGCTTTCAGTTGGTCGATGGCAAGTCCGGACGACTTTTGAAACTCATCGCACCCGGAGCCGATCAGAACGCCGTGACGGCGAAGATTCGGTCCGTGATGGAGAAGATTCATCCGAGCATGAAGTCCGTGACCATCGAATTCACTGATCAGTTGATACAGACCAAAGCGGGGAAGACGCCTTTGGTGGTGTTCGAAGAGGGTTACAAGCCCCCGGGGGTTTGACGACACAGCCGGATTGCACTTGCCTTGGCGAGGGTGTGGAGGCCTATACTCCTGCCCAACTTCCCGAGAGGGAGTTTGCTGTTTCGGGCCTGTAGCTCAGTTGGCTAGAGCGTACCCCTGATAAGGGTAAGGTCGGCAGTTCGAGCCTGCCCAGGCCCATTGACGCGGCGTCCCACTTTGATGCGGGACGCCGGGTTCGTTTTTGCAGGCCGTGATGACGCGGAGTCGCACGACTACGATGGCTCAGCGGTTCGGTTGGGAACCGGCATTACTTTAGGGAGTTGACATGCGTATCGACGTCATCGGGCGCAACATCGAGATTACGGAACCGATCAAGACTTACGCCGAAACCAAGGCAGGCAAACTCGGCAAGCATCACGAAGGCTTGCAGTTGGTGACCTTTCGCGTGATCCGTCCCAACGCGCACCATACAACCGATATCGAAGTCGAGTTGGTGCTCGACGTCGAACATCACGACGACTTCGTTTCTCACGCGACAGGTCGCGACGCCTATGCGGCGATCGATCTCGTGATCGAAAAAGGCGATCGTCAGCTTCGCGAACATCGCGAGCGCATGAAGAACCACCGCTGATCCGATCGGGCCCGGAGAGTCCGCAGATGCTCCGAATGTCTTCGCTTGTCACAACGGGAACCATCCGCGTGCCTTTGAAGGCGACGGATCGGGACGGCGTCATCGCCGAGTTGATGGATGCGATGATTCAAGCGGGAATCGCGCCGGAACAGTTTCGTGATGAGTTGATCGCGAGGGTCA
>JBKDPX010000100.1:0-17117 GCA_046342165.1 Phycisphaerales bacterium
AGCAATAGTAGGTTGAACACAAAGCGCGAACCTCGCGGGAACCTGCGCGTACCGAAGTCGTCCAATAATCAACAGCGAACGGAATCGAACCTTCAGTCGGGAGCGTGCAACGTGAAACAGTCATGCGTGATGTCGGTGATCGCGGCGGTCGGGTGTCTGACCGCGCATACATGGGCGCAGGATCAGGTCAAGCAACCGGAGACTAAGCCGGAGACCAAGCCGCAAGTCGCGCCCGAGCGGCCGTATCACGCGATGGAGATGATCCGGCGCGAGGCGGCGAGATTGCGTCGTACGGTGAAGCATGACAGCACGCGCATGTTCCTGTTCGCCGCGAGCTGGCTGCCGGTGGTTGAGACTCGCACGGTGATGTACAACCCCGAGACCGAAGACGCGATCTCGATGGCGGAGTTCAACTCGCGCCCCGAGCAAATGCGCAAGGGCTACGAGGAACTCAAGCTCGATGACAAGTTCTATTACTTCACGCGTTACGGATCGCCGGCGGCATACTCGCGTGCGGTCGATATTGTCGCCGAGCAGGCTCCCGGCGTGAAGAACTGGTTCAAGGGGAAGAAAGTTCTTGATTACGGTTTCGGCGGGATCGGTCATTTGCGTTTGATGGCCCTGCTCGGCGCGGACGTGACGGGCGTCGAGGTCGATCCGGTGCTCAAAGCGTTGTACAGCGATCCGATTGACACCGGCACGGTCGCCGCGGCGAGTTCGATGGGTGACGATGTGCAAGACGGCAATCTCCGACTGTTGTTCGGCTCGTGGCCGAAAGAACTGAACGAGCAAGCGGGAGGCGGATACGACTTGTTCCTTTCGAAGAACACGCTGAAGAAGGGATATGTGCATCCCGCGCAGCCGATCCCCGATCGTCAACGATTGCAACTCGGCGTGACGGATGAAGAGTTCGTGCGCGCGATGTCGGGCATGCTCAAGCCCGGCGGCTTCGCGTTGATCTACAACCTGCATCCGAAGCAGAATGCCGAGAAGTACATTCCGTGGGCCGATGGAGCATCACCGTTCACGCGCGACGCGTTCGAGGCTGCGGGTTTCGAGGTGATCGCGTTCGATCAGAATGACAGCGCCGAGGCGCGAGAGATGGGTCGGCAATTGAAGTGGAATGAAGGCGAGAGCGCGATGGATTTGGACAACGATCTGTTCGCGACGTACACGCTGCTGCGTAAGAAGGCCGAGTGAGTCACGCGACCGACTCTTCCAAGGTTTTGTTCGTCTACAACCCGAACTCCGGGCGAGGTCGTGTGGCATCCGCGCTGGGCTCGATTCGCGCCGCACTCGACAAACACGGAATCGGACTCGATGAACATCACCTGCAGTCGGGAGTGCCTTCGCGCGAAAGCGTCTCGCGATATCGCGCCTTGATCGCCGCCGGCGGCGACGGGACGGTCGCGGCGTTATGCGGCGTGGCGAGCGAAACCGAAGTGCCTTTGCTGCATTATGCCGCCGGAACCGAGAATCTGTTTTCGCGCGAGTTCATGATGCCACGCGATGCTCGCCTGGTGGCCCGATGGGTGCATGCCGGGCGGACCAAGCGCATCGACTTGGCGCGCTATCGAGTGAACCGCTCCGACGAACGCGCCGTGGCGATCATGTTGTCGGTGGGCCCGGATGCGGGTGTGATCCATCGATTGCATCGCGTTCGTCGCGGCGCGATCACGCACTTGAGCTATGTGCCGCGAGTGCTCGAGGAATTGGCATCCCCCACTTTGCCGACGGTGACCATCGAGGTGGACGGGCGGACGGTGGCGGACGGCGTCCGCGGAATGACACTCATCGCCAATCTGAGGAGTTACGGCGGCAGGTTCAATCCCGCGCCCGATGCGGATGCGGCCGATGGCGAACTGGATGTTGTGTTCATGCCGGCGCATGGTTCGTTGCGATGGCTGTTCAACATGACGCTGAGTCTGGTCGGCGCGAGTTCGATGATTCCCGGCCGAATCGAGGTTCGGGGCAAGCGCGTGCGGATCGTGACCGCGGGCGGCGCGATGCAGTCAGATGGCGAAGCGTGTTGGTCGGGGACCGAATCGACGGAGATCGAAGTGGCGATCCGCCCCGCTTCGCTTGCGATCCTGATTGATCCTGACGCGCGCTGACAGCCGATCTGTGGTTGCACATATGCGGCCGAATCTGTAGGTTGGGACGCATCGTTTCAGGTATCAGGCGATTCTCATACGAGGAAGCACACGATGGCCAGCATCGGCAATGGCGAACAGCAACAGACCGGCCCCAGTCCGTTCGGGCCCGGTGTCCCTCCGATTCCGCCGGACGCAACCCCGGAGCAAAAGGATGAACACTGGTTCAAGCATGTGTATGTCGGCGACAAGATGCCGCAGTTGACGCTGCGCGCGGTTTTGACGGGCGGCATCCTCGGCATGCTTCTCGCGGCGAGCAACCTGTATACGACGCTGAACATCGGCTGGGCGTTCGGCGTTGCGATCACATCGTCGGTCATCTCCTTCGTGCTGTGGTCCGTGATCACGCCGCTGGTCGGATGTCGAAAGATGACGATTCTCGAAACCAACTGCATGGCCAGCACCGCCAGCGCAGCGGGATACTCCACGGGCTCCACGATCGCGACAATGTTCGGCGCGTTGGTGTTGACCTCCGCGCTGCCGGAAGGAAAGACAGCGGAGGAGTTCAAGACCTGGGATATCCATCCGGCGTGGTTGGTCGCGACATTCACGCTCGCGACGGGCTTGATGGGCGTCTTCCTCGCCATCCCGATGAAGCGCCAGATGATCAACCACGAGCAGTTGCCGTTCCCGAGCGGAATCGCGGCGGCCGAGACGTTGCGCAGCTTGTACAGCGAAAGCAAGGAAGCCCTGCTGAAGGCGTACGTCCTGATCGTCGGCCTGGTGCTTGGCGCGGTTGTCGCGGTCCTGCGTACGGGTTCGGGAACTCTTGAGTTTCTCGACAACATCTGGATGCGCGTGGGATCGGTGTTGCCGTGGATGCTCGCCCCCAAGGATGCGAACAACCCCGATGCCGGCATGTCTGTGGTCAGCGGCCCGATCCCGGAACACCTGCCGCATGACGGCTTCCGTTCCATCAACGGCAAGCAGATCTACGGATTTTCATTTGACACCAGTGTTCTGCTCGTCGCGGCGGGCATGATCGTCGGTATGCGCGTGAGCTTGTCCATGTTGTTGGGGTCGGTGTTGTTGTATGTGTGGCTCGGCCCGCAACTGATCGCGATGGATGACGCGAACCGCGCGACAGCGGGATATGTCGCGAGCATCGAAACGGTTGGCGGCGGCACGCTGTATCACTTCCCGCGTTGGGGACTTTGGGGCGGTACGGCGCTGATGGTGATGGCGAGCCTGACGTCTCTTGCGTTCCAATGGAAGACGATCGTTCGAGCGTTCGCATCCATGAGCGACGGACAATCCGGCATCGGCGCGGACACCGAAGCCGCGATGAAGGGCATCGAAGTGCCGTTCAAGTGGATGGTGATCGGTATGATTCCGATCACGATTTGCATGCTGATCATCCAAGTGATCGCCTTTGACATAGCGTGGTGGGCGGGACTGATTGCGATCGGCATGTCGTTCGTGCTGTCGCTGGTTGCAAGTCGCGCGACGGGCGAGACCGATACGACTCCCATCGGCGCGATGGGCAAGGTCATGCAGTTGATCTTCGCGCTGCTCAAGCCCGGCCAGATGGTTCCGAATCTCGCGAGCGCGGGTATCGCGGCAAACAGCGCAAGCAGCAGCGCGGACTTGCTGACGGATTTGAAAGTCGGTTACTTACTCGGCGCGAACCCGCGTCGACAGTTCCTCGCGCAGTTCTACGGCGTGTTCTTCGGAACGCTGGCGATCGTTCCGATCTGGTATCTGATGGTGCCTTCGAAAGCCGCGCTCGAGAAGTTGCCCGCACCCGCGACGCAAACATGGGCGAAGGTCGCCGAAGTGTTGACCAAGGGCTTGAACTTCCTTCCCGAATCAGCGAAGATCGCGATCTTGGTCGGCGGCGGGTTGGGCGTCTTGTTGCCGATCATCGAGCGATTCCTCCCCTCGAAGACTCGCAAGTTCATGCCGAGCGCTACCGGACTGGGATTGGCTTTCATGTTGCCGTTCTACAACAGCCTCGCGTTCACCCTCGGCGCGGTGATCGCTTGGGTGTGGTCCAAGATCCACAAGCGCACCTCGGACTTGTACACGATTCCGCTCGCAAGCGGGTTGGTCGCCGGCGAGAGTCTCATCGCGGCGCTCATCGCGATGACCGCGACTGTGATCGGCCTGTTGTCCTGAGTTTGACTTGGTCAACGCAGTTTCGGCGTCCGCCTGACGGCGGACGCCTTTGTTTTTGCAGGACCGAGACTTGCGCCCGTTCTCCCCTCTGCTTCGACCGGCGACGAATGAAGTCCTATAACACGATCGGTTGACGGTCTTTGAGGATGGGGGAATGAAAAAATCTTGGATTGACTTGCCGAATGTATTGCCAAATCGGAACGGTTTCGTACCATGAAGTCGGAACGCACCATGATGTGTGGCGCGTAGAGAGACATCGGGTCGCCACAACGGCCTGAAATGAGAGAGAGGAAAGACATGAAGAATTTCGTTTGCGCAGCTGCGCTCGTCGCGGCGGCCGGTACGGCGAACGCCGATTACACCGTCACCTTGACCAACCAGACGTTCACGGGGTTCAATTTCTCCGACATTACCACCTTCGCGGGCGGCTTCTCCGGAACCCTCACGGGCGTCTCGATCAACGTCACCCTTAACGCGAGCGTTGCGTACACCTACGCCGACGACCTCTGCGTGTATGTGGACTTCCTCCCGCTGAGCACGGCCGGTCTCCTTCAGGTCGGCGGCTTCAGCAACCTTCAGGCTGCTCAGCGCATCTCCTGGTCCAACGGTGGCTCGAGCGCCCCCGGCACGACCTGCATCGATAGCAAGAGCGTCAACCCGATCTCCTTCGCCGGCACTTCGGCTGACCCGACGATCTGGGTTGGCAACGGCTACGGCGCTGCGGGCACCTCCGGCACATGGACCGGCACCGTCACGCTGCACGGCGTGACCGCGGTTCCGGCCCCGGGCGCGATGGCGCTCCTCGGCCTCGGCGGTCTCGTCGCCGGCCGTCGCCGCCGCTAAGTTCAGTCTGTTCATCTGTATCTCAGCGTCACCCCGTCGAAAGACGGGGTGATGTTTTTTTAACAGGTGCGGGATTGGGAAAAGAAAACAAGCGGGCTTGAAGCCCGCTTGCACTCTTCGGCCCGGAGGCCGATGCTGTTGATCTTCGATCAATAATCATCGCCGTGGTCGTGATCGTGGCCGCCGGCGGGCTTCTTCTTCTCTTTGATCTCGACGATCGCGGCTTCGGTGGTCAGCATCAGACCCGCGACGCTTGCCGCGTTCTGCAGCGCGACACGCTCAACCTTCGTCGGGACGATGACGCCCATCTTGATGAGATCGCCGTACTCGTGGGTGAGCGCGTTGTAACCGAAGTTGGTCTCGTTCGACTCTTCGATCTTGTTGGCGATGACGGAGCCATCGAGCCCGCAGTTGGCTGCGATCTGCTTGATGGGAGCCGCGACGGCGCGATAGATGATGTCACAGCCGCTGCGCTCGTCGCCGTCAAGCTTCTTGCGGAGCTTGTCGAGTACCTTGCGCGCGCGGATGACGCTGACGCCGCCGCCGGGAAGGATGCCTTCCTCGACAGCCGCGCGGCAGGCGTGGAGCGCGTCCTCGACGCGAGCCTTCTTCTCCTTCATTTCAACTTCGGTCGCCGCACCGACATTGATCTGCGCGACGCCGCCGGCGAGCTTGGCGAGGCGCTCTTCGAGCTTCTCGCGGTCGTAGTCGCTGGTGCAGAGGTCGATCTGATGGCGGATCTGATCGATACGCGCCTTGATCTCACCCGATGAACCGCCGCCTTCGACGATCGTGGTGTTGTCCTTGTCGATCGAGACCTTCTTGGCGCGACCGAGGTCGGAGAGTTCGACCTTCTCGAGATCGATGCCGAGTTCTTCCATGATCGCGCGGCCGCCCGTGAGGATCGCGATGTCCTCGAGCATGGCCTTGCGACGATCGCCGAAGCCCGGAGCCTTGACGGCGCAAACCTTGAGCACGCCGCGAAGCTTGTTCACCACCAACATGGCAAGCGCTTCGCCTTCGATGTCTTCGGCGATGATGAGGAGGCTGGCGCCGGCCTCGGCGATCTTGCCGAGGATGTTCAGCATGTCCTTCGCGCCCGAAATCTTCTTCTCGTGAATGAGGATGTAGGGGTTGTCGAGGGTGCACTCCATGGTCGCGGCGTTGGTGACGAAGTGCGGCGAGAGGTAACCCTTATCGAACTGCATGCCTTCGACGAGTTCGACTTCGGTGACGAGGCTCTTGCCTTCTTCGACGGTGATGACGCCGTCCTTGCCGACCTTGTCCATCGCCTTGGCGATGATGTCTCCGATTTCCTTGTCCTGGTTGGCGGAGCAGGTGCCGACTTGGGCGATTTCCTTGCTGTTCTCGACGCGCTTGCTCATGGAGCGGAGCTCATCGACGATCGCGCTCACGGCTTGTTCGATGCCGCGCTTGACGAGGTTGGGGTTCGCGCCGGCGGTGATGACCTTGAGGCCTTCGGCGTAGACGGCTTCGGCGTAGACGGTGGCGGTGGTGGTTCCGTCACCGGCGTCTTTGCTGGCCTTTTGGGCGACTTCCTTCACCATCTGGGCGCCGAGGTTTTCATACTGATCCTCGAGTTCGATTTCCTTGGCGACGGTGACGCCGTCCTTGGTGACGGTCGGGGCGCCGAAGGATTTTTCGAGGACGACCACGCGGCCGGAGGGGCCGAGGGTGACCTTGACGGCGTGGGCGAGCTTTTGCACGCCACGGAGAATGCGCTCGCGCGCGTCGGTGTTGTAAGCGATTGATTTAGCGGGCATATCTGAACTCCTGAATCACCTCGCCGTTTGCGCGAGGCATAGATGGGATACACGATCAGGGAAGAGCGATCTCCAGCCAAGCCACGCGCTCGGCATCGATGATGAAGATCGATTTTCCATCCGTCACTTTCACCAAGTGGTCCGCCTCGTCAGGAATCAACATCGCGTTGCGCACGATGAGATTCGAAATCGCGACCGGACCGGTGGTCGCCGAATACACCCCTGCGAAAGCCACCGTGAGATGGCGGCCTCCATTCAATTCCCTCAGAGCTGTTCGGAGTTGGTGTGGAGACATTTGGGGAGAGGACGAAAGAGGTTGGCGCCCGGGCCGCCACGGAACATCAAGTGACCGATTTCACTTGAATGGGCCGAGGCGGGAGGCCTTTGGCCGTAGGCCGGGGGCCGGGGGCCGGGGGCCGGGGGGATGTTTACTCGATGACAGCCAAGACATCCTCTTCGGTCATGATGAGGAGCTCTTCGCCGTCGAGTTTGACTTCGGTACCGGCGTACGAGGAGAAGATGACCTTGTCACCGGCCTTGAGCGAGAGCGGAATGCGCGAGCCGGTTTCCGTGTTGATGTTGCCCGTGCCGACGGCTTGGACGACGCCGGTCTTGGGCTTGTCCTTGCTGGACTCGGGAAGGATGATGCCGCTCTCGGTCTTGCCTTGCGCCTCGTCACGCTTGACGAGGATCTTGTCCCCGAGGGGGCGGATTCCGCCTGACTTCTTCACAGACTTGCTCATGATTCAATCTCCAATTCTTACCAAACCTGACAAAGCACCGACGAGTCGATCTCGACGGCGCGGACAAAGCGATCAGCCGGGCCAGCGCCCGTCGTAACGCTTGGACAAACAACGCTTGAGTACTTCGAGCATCACATTGATGCCCGTCATGTCTTGCGGACGATCCATCACGGCGAACGCGCCAAGACGCAGAGCGGCGGCGATGTCTCGCGCATCATCACGATGCGTCCGACCCCGTTTGATCGCCACCACCGGCACGGGCTCGGACATGCGCGCGAGCAATTCGAGCAAACGAGGGCCGCCCTCGTTCAATTCGGGCTCGCGATCCGCGACCTCCGTCGCTTCGGGTTCCAGTGGCAACCCAAGATCCACGACGGCGATATGGATCGGGGTACTGCGGATGACATCCGCCGCTTCCCGTCCGCACGACGCGCGGAATGAGGTCACACCCATCGGTTCGAGCATGACGGGCAGGCGATCCACCCACGAGTCGCGGCTCCACCCGGCGTATGACAACAGCAGATTCAGCCGACCTCGTCGGTCCGCACCGCCACCGCCACACCCTTCGGGTGCGTCGGGATGACGACCTGGCTGATACCGCACATTCACCACGACCCATCAAGGGCAACTGGCGTGCCGAACCGACCGATTCCGAACCGAACTCAAGACGGGTCCAGGGGGCGGAAAACGGCGATTGAACCGCGAAATCCGGGCCGGAGGCGGTTCCGCAAGTGCCAATCTGGCAGACTGTGAAACCCAGGGCCTGTCGAACGCCGCCGCCGTGGGACGTTTGATCTTTGATCGGTATGCAAGTCTTCGGTTTCAGTTTCGCGACCGATCTGAATCGCGTAGCATCTAGGCTCACGGACACGCCGCGACGCGGCGGATCTGAATGGAGTCTTGACACATATGTCCAGCGCGAATTTCCTGCACTTCAACGATTCGAACTTCGAGGCCGAGGTAATCGGCAGCGGAACAACGGTTTTGGTGGACTTCTCCGCGAAGTGGTGTGCCCCGTGCCGCCAGTTGGAACCGACAATCGCGGCGATCGCGGATGAGTTCGCGGGCAAAGCGAAGGTCGGCAAGGTCGACATTGAAGAGTCCCGCAATGTCGCGATGAAGTACGGCATCGCGGCGTTGCCGACGCTGATTCTCTTCAAGGGCGGAATGCCGGTGAAGAAGTGGACGGGCTTGCAGAAGAAAGACGTCCTGGTCGGAGCGATGTCGGAAGCCGCCGGCGGCTGATCGTCCGCGTGTTTGACGATCGAAAGCGAATTCATGAGCATTCAAGCGCATCCGATGGAAACTGAGTCGGCACATCGTGAAGACAGATTCGAAGGTCGCCCGGTGCGATGCGGCGTGATCGGCGTCGGTCGCATGGGTCGGCACCATGCTCGCGTGTACTCGCAACTTGCGGGATGCGAACTGGTCGGCGTCGTCGATCAGAGCGAGCAGCGGCGCAAGGACATCTGCGAACAGTTCAAATGCCGCGGCTTCGAAACGGTCGAGCAGTTGCTCGATGCGGGAGTCGACGCGGTGAGCGTCGCAGTGCCGACGACATATCACTATGTCTCGGCGGAACCGCTGCTCAAAGCGGGTGTGGCGTGCCTGATCGAAAAACCGCTCGCCGGCGATGTCGAGACCGCAAGGAAGTTGAAGGATCTCGCGGAGTCGACGGGCTCTTGCCTGATGGTCGGCCACATCGAGCGATTCAATCCCGTGATGCGCGCGATGCAAAAAGCCGCGGCGACGGGCGCCCCGATCATTCCGAGATTCATGCAAGTCGTGCGCGTCAGCCCGATGACATTCCGAAGCGTTGATGTGGGTGTCGTGATGGACATGATGATCCACGACATCGATGTGGTGCTCATGATGATGGGCGGGCGCGAGCCGGATTCGATCCGCGCGGCGGGCGTGGCGGTGGTCACGGAGCACGAGGACTTGTGCAACGCATGGCTTGAGTTTGACGGACCCAACGGCCGTTGCGTGGCCAATGTGTCGGCGAGTCGCCTTGCGATGAAAACCGAGCGCGTCACGCGAATCACGGGCGAGAACGCGTACATCAAGATCGACTACGGCGCGAAGAAGGGACAGATGGTCCGCCGCACGGCGAACGAACTGCAGATGCGCGAGATGCGCGAGCAGCTCGCCGACGGCAGTGATCTGACGAGCCTCAAGTGGGATCAGCTCGTGAACATCGAAGAGCTCGTCGTGGACGATGCCGAGCCGATCGTGATGGAGATCCGCGCGTTCCTCGATGCCGTGCGCACGGGCGAGCGACCGATGATCGATGCGGAAGCGGGCTTCGCGAACGTTCGCACGGCGCAGCGGATCGTGGACGCGATCCGGCGATCGATGTAATATCTTATCATGAAGATCACGGAGTTCGTCACCACGCCGAATCCGCTCGCGCTCAAGTGCGAGGTGGACGGCTCGTTGGGCGAAGGACCGCGGAGTTTCAAGAACGCGACGGAGGCTTCAAGCGATCGCGTAGGCGCGGCGGTGTTCACGGTGCAGGGTGTGACGAACGTGTTGATTCATGATCGATGGTTCACGGTGGTGCGAAGCGGTGAAGCGCAATGGAAGGACATCAAAGCCGCGCTCGAGCGCATCGTCGCGGGACTCTGAGCGAGACGAGCGGATCTGCCGCGCGCTCGTGAAGTGGTTTCGCGCCCATGCGCGCGCGTTGCCATGGCGCGAGATCACCGGATCCGGCATGCGCGATGCGTACCGATCGCTCGTCAGCGAGTTCATGCTGCAACAGACACAGGTCTCGCGAGTGATCGAGAAGTTCGCGCCGTTCATCGAGCGCTTTCCGAACATCGAAGCGTTGGCGAACGCTGACGAGAAGAGCGTGCTGGGGGCATGGAGCGGGCTCGGATATTACCGGCGAGCGAGATTGCTTCATGCGGCGGCGAAGCAGATCGTGAGCGAACACGGCGGGCGCGTGCCGTCGCAAGCTGCGATTTTGCGAGACATCACGGGCATCGGCGCTTATACGGCGGGCGCGATCAGTTCGATCGTGTTCGCACAGCGCGAGCCGCTGGCCGACGGCAATGTCGCGCGCGTAACCCTGCGACTGGATGCTGTGAAGGATGCGTCGCCATCGCAGCCTGCCGTGATGAAACGCGTGTGGACGCGAGCGGCGGAACTCATCGAGACGCCCACGGGTTCGAAGCACCCCGGTGTGCTGAATGAAGCGTTGATGGAACTGGGCGCCACGGTGTGTACGCCGAAGGCGCCGTCGTGCGCGACTTGCCCGGTCGCGTCGGATTGCGCCAGTCGCCGCACAGGTCTGCAACATGTCATCCCGCTCGCCAAGAGTGCGCTGAAAAAGAAGCCGATCGTAATGCTCAGTGTGGTGGTCGCCGATTCGCGCGGCAGAATGCTGATGGAACAGCGAGGCGAGAAGGGAATGTGGGCGGGTTTGTGGCAGTCCCCCACCTTTGAATCCGCAACTCCTTTTTCAACGTCGGTTGAGGACGAGTTACTCGCGAAGGCGCGAGAAGCGCTGGGTTTGTCGATGCGATTGAGCGTGATCGAGCGCTTCGCCCATGCGACGACTCATCGCGAGGTGACGGTGATCGTGGCGAAAGCGGTGACGCGCGTCAGCAAGCTCGGCGAGCGCGAGTGGTTTGACTCCGAGGCGATCGCGGAACTGGGGATATCGAACGCACAACGGCGCGTCATGGAGATCGCGCTGGGTTCATGAAGCCGTTTCAAGCGGCTTGGCTGCTTTTTCGCGCATGCGCGTGATGAAGGCGACCGGAATAAGAAGAAGATAGAACGCGGACAACGCCGCGGTGGTGAGCCAGACATCCTTGACGGCGGAGGCGACGATCAGGCCAAGGACCACGAGCAGCGGCGCGATGAGACCGCGCGAGATTCGGATCTTCTTGATCGAGAACATCGGCAGTCGGCTGATCATGAAGATCCCGATGACGATCATGTGCGCGGCGACGAAGCCCGGCTTGATCGTGATTTCGAGGGATTTCAGCGTTTCCGACGCCATGAGCATCGGCGGAATCAGTGCGGCTCCCGCGGCCGCCGGACTGGGCATTCCCGTGAAGAACACGGCACCCGGCGCATCGGGCTTGGCGGGAACGGAGGCGGCGGAGGTGAATCGCGCGAGCCTGACGGCGGCGCAGATGGCGTAAGCCATCGCGGCGGCGAGCCCCAGAGCGTCCTCCTTCACGAGATCGCGCTGCAACAACAAGACAGCGGGCGCGACACCGAAGGAAAGAAAGTCAGACAGCGAATCGAGCACAGCGCCGAACTTGCTGCTGGCTTTGAGCATTCTCGCCGCGCGTCCGTCGAGGACATCGAAGATGCCGGAGAGAATGATGGCGCCCATCGCGTGCTCGAACTTGCCTTGCATCGAGAAATAGATGGAAGCCAAGCCGCAACTGAGAGCGATGGTGGTGATCAGGTTCGGAATGACGGCCCAAACGGGAACATCCGGTTCACCGGTGAAGCCTTTGAATTTCGGTCGGACGAACGGCATGGCGAACCTCCGCGAGTAGTTCAGCGTGACGGCATGCGCGCGATCACACTGCGCCCCGAGGTCACCTTCTCGCCGAGTTTCACTTCGGCGACGGCGGACTCGGGAACGAAGACATCGACTCGAGAACCGAAACGAATCAGACCGTAACGCTCACCCTTGTTCAGTTGCTTGCCCGAACCGACGCGGCAGATGATGCGACGAGCGACCAAGCCCGCGATCTGAATCGCGGCGACTTCCGAACCGTCGGCGGTTCTCATCACAAGTGAGCAACGCTCATTTTCGGTGCTCGCCTTGGCCCACGCGGCGTTCAGGAACTTCCCGACGGTGTGCTTGACGCTGGTCACGGTGCCGGCGACGGGCGCGCGGTTCACATGCACGCTGAAGACATTCATGAAGATGCTGATGCGACGACACCCTTTGCGGAACTCGTCGCTGACTTCGACCTCCGGCGGCGGTGGCGTTTGGTCGACAGCGACGACCTCGCCATCGGCAGGGCTCACCACGAGCGAAGGATCACCCGGGATCACGCGCGCGGGGTCGCGGAAGAACCAGAGGCACCAGAGGTTGAGTATGAGTGCGAGAGCACCGACGGCATAGCCCGCAACATTCGAAAGGATCAATGCGCCGACCGTCAGGCCGACTCCGATGGTCATGAAGAGGCCGACGATCGGTATTCCCTCGGGGGCGATCGGGCCTGCGGGCGCGTCGGGAACGGGCGGGAAGCCCTGCGATTGGCTTGGTTGGTTCACGAGTGAAGGGTAGGAGGCGGGATTCGAAAGTGAATCGACAGTTATTGTCTTGACAGGTCTCGTCGCCGCATTTATTGTTTGAACGAGGAATATTCCGCCATGGAACCGTCCAAACCCGCACCCGGATCACTGCAGGAAGAGATCAAGAGGCGAAAGCCCTTTGAGGTGATCGAGCAGGAAACCTATCTGAGCGTCATGCGGACCGCGTCGGTGCTGGATGCCGACTTCGAGCGCTTTTATCGCGGCTTCGGGTTGTCGATCGCCACATTCAACGTGCTGCGGATTTTGCGAGGCGCGGGTGAACAGGGGCGGATGTGTCACGAGATTCGCGAGCACATGGTGGCTCGAGTGCCGGACATCACGCGATTGGTTGATCGATTGGAAGCCGCGGGATTGGCGGAGCGCAGTCGCAGTTCGAACGATCGGCGGGTGGTGTATTGCAAGATCACGCGCAAGGGATTGGAACTTCTTGCATCCATGGATGCGAAGGTGCTCGAAAGGCATCGGGAACAGTTGGGACATCTTTCGAAAGAGGAACTTCAGCAACTTTGCGCGCTGTTGCTGAGGGCGCGGCAGTCGCCGCGGGTCTTGGAGCGCGCTGCGGAAGACGACGCCGAATGAAGAAGCGGCGAACGGAAAGGATAAGCGAATGAAGATGTTGATTTCAGCGGCGTTGATTTCGGCTGCGGGTCTTTTGGCGGGATTCGCGCCGCGCGAGGAGATGAAGGCTCCGGCTGCGGAGGCGTACGGCGTCGACGGCGTGCACTCGTCAGTCATGTTCCGGGTGAAGCATCAGAATGTCGCGTTCTTTTACGGACGCTTCAACACGGTGTCGGGAACCTTCAACCTTGATGAGGCCAACCCCGCGGCGAGTGCGGTCGAGATCACCATCGATACCGAATCGATCGACTCGGCGAACGAAGGTCGCGACAAGCATCTCAAGAGCCCGGACTTCTTCTCGACGAAGGAGTTCCCGACGATGACGTTCAAGAGTACTTCGGTTGAGTCCAAGGGTGAGAAAAAGTACTTGGTCAAGGGCGATCTGACGCTCAAAGGCGTGACCAAGGCGATTGAAGTCACGATCGAGGATACCGGTCGCGGCGCAGGTCGCGGCGGCGCGAAGATCGCGGGCATCGAATCCGTCTTCACGATCAAGCGCTCGGATTACGGCATGAACTACATGGTCGGGCCGCTGAGCGATGAAGTGACGATCTACGTCGGCCTCGAAGGCAAGATGTGATTCGAAGGGAACGCCTTGGAACCTGAAATCGCGATCAAACTGGCGATCGGCGCGGTCGTTCCCGGCGTTGCCGCGTCGATCGCGTTTTTCGTGCTGTGGCGTCGAGCGAACGAGGTGCGGATGCACCCCGCGGGAAGTTGGATCGGCGAAGCGTTCGCAGCGGCGCCGGCGATTCTCGCGGGACTCTTCGCGGTGCTCGGTCATTTTTCCAGCGCTCCGAAATCATCCGATCAGCTGATGCCATATGTCGCCGTCGGCGCGATCGCGGGATCGATGCTGGCGTCGGCGATGCGTGCGAACGGCGCGCGCATCAACATGGGGTGGATCATCGGCGTGTTGGTGCTCGCGGTAGCGACGGCGATGCGCACGCCGATGGTCGGACGCTGGGCCGCATGGGAACAGGGACTGCTGTTGAGCGTGACGACCTTCGTCGGCGCCGCGACGATCGTGCATGCGATCGGCATCGTGCAGTTGGTCAACGCCCGACTTGGTGCATTCACGATGCTCACGCTGGCGACGATCGCGGCACAAGTGATTGTGCTGTGCTTCAGTTCGCTGAAACTCGGACAATTGGCCGGGGTGATCGCGGCGCTGTTCGGCGGGATGTTTGCAGTCACGCTGATCCGACCCCACGCGAGAATCACGGGATCCGCGATCGTGTCGGGATTCACCGTGCTCGTGATCACGATGATGCAAGGCGTGCTCTACGGCGAGCCGGAACTCAAGCATGCGGTGTGGCCCGCGATGGCGCTTCCCGCGGGCGCGATTCTCGCATCAATCGCCGCGAAAGTCATGCACGCGAAGCCTCACGGCTCAATCAAGTGGATCGCCGTGCTTGCGAGCGCGGCAGGACCGGGGGTTGTCGCACTTGTGCTGTGGAGAGGGTGAGGAAAGCAGCAAAGCTCAAAGGGGCAAAGCAGCAAATAAAGAAGAAGAGGAAGAAGAAGCTTTTTGTCGAGTAGTGATTAGTTGGCGTCGATCGCGCTGAGGCCGGCGGGGGCTACAGGGATTTGGACTTCCGACCACTTGTTCCAGAATGTCAGGCTCGGGCCGTTGTAGTGCAGTACGCGGGGTGAGCCGACGACTTTCCACTGCGGATTGTCTTTGAGCCACGCTTCAAGCGCGACTTTGCCCTTCTTCATGCGATCGGTGGTATAGGTTCCCTTCACACCGATGGCGGCGACGACCAACGGCTTGGCATCGCGCACGCGCACGCTTCCTTCCTGACCTGGGTCGTTGAGTTCCTGCGATCGATACAGGAACGACATCGTCCACTTCGAATTATCATCCCATTCACCCATGCCGTCGGGGTAATCCATCTCGACGGGAGAGGTCATGGCAATGTCATGTTTCTTAATGTGATTGAAGAGCGGCCAGAAGGTGCCGTTCATGCCGTCATCGGGATCGCCCTTGCCGTCCACTTCGGCGCGGCGCACGATTGGATATGACTTGATGTCGATCGCGCCGGGCGGAGTCGGTGCGGGATAGCCCTCGGGCAACGGCGTGGTGACGCTGCAGGACTTCGTGCGATAGTTGCCGTCACTGCCGGTGACGGCGATGTCCATGTCGCCGCCGACGCGCTTCCATTGGCCTGTTTCGGGAACCATGCGCTCACCGGCGCCGCGGGCTTGGGGATTGATGTCAGCCAATGAAGCCTCCTTGCCGGCGCAGCCGTAGAGGCCCAGCGCGCCCACGAGACCGGAGAGGACAGAGAGGGTGACGACATTCTTACGACGAATCTTCATCCCCAAGGTTTCGCCTTGGGTACGGAATCGGATTCACCCGCCGTCTTGGAGGAACGCCCAGCGCTCGTAGAGCGCGGCGACCTTGGCTTGGGCTTCACCGAACGCCCGGCAAACCTGCTCGAATTCGCGGTGATTCGCGACGACTTTCGGATCGTTCATTCGGGCTTCGAGTTCGGATGCGAGCGATTCGGCGTTCAAGATCGCTTCCTCCATCCCGGCGAGTTCACGCTGTTCGTTGTACGAGAGTTTGCGTTTTTTCGGCGCGGGGGCGGATGCGACGGAAGGCGTCGGAACGGGGGCGTTTACGGGCTTTGAGGGTTTGGCGATCGCCGCGCGACGGGCGGCTTCGTCATCCTCCCACTGCTCGTAATTGACGAACTTACGAGCGCCGCCTTTGCCGTCGAGCGCGACGATTTCGGTGGCGAGACGCGCGAGCATCGCGCGATCGTGCGTCACGAGCACGACACTGCCTTCGAACTCTTCGATGCTGCTTTCGAGCACTTCGAGCGACGGGATGTCGAGGTCGTTGGTGGGTTCATCGAGGATGAGCACATCGGCGGGCTCGAGCATCAATCGCGCGATGTGAATCCGTGCGCGTTCACCGCCGGAGAGCGCGCGAACGGGCGCCTTGAGTTGTTCGGAGTGGAAGAGGAACTTGCGCGCCCAGGTGTTCACATGAATCGTGCGGCCGTTGAAGATCACGGAATCGCTGTGAGGACTGAGCGCATCACCGAGCGTCATCGCGGGATCGATCTCGGTGCGATGCTGGCTGAAGGTCACGACTCGAAGTTTCTCGGCGCGCGCGATCGTTCCGGGCGCGGGCGCACCGGGAGGAAGCGGATTGTCGATCGCATCCTGGATCGCCTCTTTCGTCGCGGCGTCGGGCGCAAGTTCGCCGGAAATGACGCGGAGGAGCGTGGTTTTTCCGGAGCCGTTCGGCCCGAGCAACCCGAGACAGGATTTGGGTGAGAGGACGAAACTGAGATTTCGAAACAACGCGCGATCACCGAGTGATTTCGTGATCATGCGCGCATCGACGAGCTTGCGCGTCTTGCGGCCCGAAGCGTTGAATTCGATATCCGCGGTGCGTGGGCCGGCGTTACGCTCCTTCAAGCGCGCGAGTTCATCGATGCGCTCGTTCGCCGCGCCGATGCGGCTTTTGCTTTTCGTGCGACGAGCCTTGGCGCCGCGACTCAACCAACGAAGATCCTCGCGAACTTGGTTGGCGAGCGCTTCCT
>JBKDPX010000101.1:0-2685 GCA_046342165.1 Phycisphaerales bacterium
CCGCGGAACTGCGCGCTGCCGAGAAGGCCGGGTTGCCCGTGCCTCAGCCGACTGTCACGGCCGACCGCAATTCTAATCGTTTGTTGGCTTCAGTGCCCTCGGTGCTTTCGCCTGTCGCCAAGCAGTTGATCGCGACTTTTGATCAGGAGTCCGCTCGCTCATCGATGGATGTGCAGGTCTTTAAACTGACGAGCGGTGATGCGGTTTCCGCCGCGGATGCGGTGAAGGCGGCGTTGGCCGCGGCTGCAAAGCCGGGTGAACCGGCGCCCACGGTGACGGCGGAGAAGGCGAGCAACACGGTTGTGATCGCCGCGACTCCCGACGGCATTCGGCGCGCATCTGAGATGATCAAGAGCATGGATCAAACCGTGGCGCCCGACGGGATCGGCGTGCGGACATTGCTCTTGAAGAACGCCCGCGCCGAGTCGATCGCACCGGTGCTGGAGAATGTGCTCAAGCGTGATTCGATGATCGAGAAGCTGCCCATCTGGGCACGAGTCGACGCGATGGCCCGAGCGGGTGAGGAAATGCCCGTGAAGGTCGCCGCAGAGACCCGCTTGAATGCGGTCGTGATCAGCGGTCCGAACGCGGTGCTCGAGGTTGCCGAGCAACTGGTCAACGAACTCGATGTCGCCGCAGCGGGAGCGGGGGAATCCGGTCGCAGCGTGCGAGTCATCGCATTGCAGAATGCCGATGCCACGCAACTTGCGACGAGTCTCGAAGCCGTCTTCAAGGATGAAGCGTCAGAGGCGCCTCCGACGATTCGCGTCGATGTGCAGAGCAATGCGCTCATCGTTCGCGCCTCGTCCGAGCAGATGCGCATGATCGATGAACTCACCGCGAAACTCGACAGCGCCACATTGAGCACCAATCGACAGATGCGCATGGTTTCGTTGGACAAGTCCAAGACCGATGCGAACGAGATGGCCGAAGCGCTTCGCCGCATCTTGCGTCAGCAGAGCGGCGTCAAAGTGCAGGTGATCTCCGTCGAGGATCTCATGAAAGAGACCGACGGTGATGATGACGGTGACAAGCCTTCGGGCGGCGGCGGATCGCGTCCTGAGCGCGCTCCGACGCACGATGTCGGTTCGATCGGAGCATTGCCGAATCTTCCGGGAAGCACACACAGTCCGTTCCTGAATCTGACGCTCGTCGCAATCGCTCAGCCCGGGGATCAGCCGGAGCCCGAGGTTGAGGATGGTGTCACGATCGCCGTTGATCCCGCGACCAATTCACTGATGATCGTCGGATCTCCCCGCATGACCGAGCGACTCTCGAAGATCGCCTCGGAACTGCAGAGCCAGATGCCGACGGAGCCTGTCGGCGTGAAGATCGTGAATGTCCCCGCAAATATGGATGTCGGTGCCATCACGGAACTCGTGAAGCAGACCGTTGTTCAGGTCGGTCGTGCCGGTCCGCAGAATCCGGGCGGATTCTCGGGGCCCGTGAGCGTGATGCCGGATCCTTCGGGCGCGGCGCTCGTCGTGCTCGCCAACGATGCGGACTTTGATACCGTCGCGAAAATCATCGCCTCCGTCTCACAAGTGGACGGTGCCGGCGAGATGACCGTGAAGTTCTACCCGTTGGCGAATACAACCGCACAAAAGGCAATCGAAGCGGTGAGAGATCTGTTCTCCGCCGAACCTCGGGGCGCTCAGGTCAAGCGTGTTCGCGCCATGGAGGTTTCCCTGACGGGGCCTGAAGGCGCAATCTCGGGCCGGATCGATCCCGCGCGAGTTCGCCTCGCGTCCAACCCGGGCGGTACCAGCATGATCGTTGCTGCGCCGAAGGATGCGATTCCGCTGATTGACAAACTCGTTGAGTCGATCGATCAGAGTCCTGTGAAGGATCGTCTGTCGATTCGTCGCTATTCGCTCGCCAACGCGAAGTCCGACGAGTTGTCGAAGACGCTGCAATCGTTGTTCGATGCCCAGCGTCAAGGCGCCGCGGCGCAGGATCTGCCGCAGGCGAAGTTCATCGCGGACATCCGCACCAATTCGATGTTGGTCACGGCGTCTGAGGCTCAGCACGAGGAAGTGGGGCGTTTGCTCGCAAACGCAGACTCTCCCGCCGAGGATCCGTCGCTGAAGCTTGCGATCATTCCGCTTCAGCAGGCGACCCCGTCCACGGTGAAGCGACTCGTTGAAGAGGTTGTGATCGGTCGCGATCCTGCGAAGAAAGATAAGGTTAGAATTTCGGCGGAAGACGGATCCAATCTGCTCGTCGTTCGCGCTGCTGAGGATGCGATCGAGCAGATCCGTTCGCTCGTTTCCCAAGTCGATTCATCTGAGACGACGGGCCTTCCGATTCGCTCGATCAAGCTTGAGAAAGCGGATGCGCTGGTCGTCGCGCAGGCGATGCAGAAGTTCTTCAACGACCGCGCGCAGATTTCGTCCCGACCCGGTCAGCGTGCCGTGAATCGTGTCGCCGTGATCGGTGATCGACGAAGCGGATCCGTGCTCGTCGCGGCTTCTGATGATGACTTTGAGCAGGTTGAATCACTCGCGAAGCAGTTTGACGTCGAAACCCCCAGTCGCGGTTTCGAATTCAAGGTGATTTCGCTGAAGAACGCCCGCGTTGCGGATATCGCCGCGAATGTGCGGGATGTCGTGCAGGAGTTCAAGGCGGGTGATGCCGCGGGCGGAACGCCAAGCCCTTCGTACGTTGAATCGAACGAGCGGACCA
>JBKDPX010000102.1:0-4152 GCA_046342165.1 Phycisphaerales bacterium
CACCATGTCCCGTCCGATCGATTGCGCCGTGCTTCGTCACCCCGATCCGCACGCCCCGATTCCCGCAATCGCATCGATCACATCAGCCGCGTTCGAGCCCGTGACGCCGCCGTGGAAGTGGGGGCCGAAGTGGTCCACGGCTTTCTTTCGAATCAACGCCGAAATTCCGCCGGAGTTCCGATCCTCCGCCGCGGTCTTGCGCTTCTCGTCCGGAACCGAAGCCATGGCGTGGACGCGCGCTCCTGCGGGGGAGTTTCAGCCCCGCCAAGGACTCGACGTCAATCGAGATGAGATCGCACTCGCCGCGGACGAAATCGCTTCCGGTCGCATCGAACTCTTCATCGAAGCCGCATGCAACCACCCCTTCGGCGTGATCGGCTTCGAGTGGGATGATGTCGAAGTGCATCGTCGCTGGCAGAGCGAGACTCCCGGAATATTCGAACGATGTGAACTTGCATTGCGCGACGATCTCGCTTGGAAAGTCCATCACCGATACGCCTTCGCGCTCGACCTCATCAAGCAAGTCGGCCCGGCGACTCCGCGAGGCAAGCAACTTCTGGATGCGCTCGCCGCAATTACCGAGACCACGCTCGCAGCCGAGGCGCTTGTCTCTCTCGAGGCCGCAATCAAGATTCCCGCGGACGGCGCGTCCACGGTCTGTCTCGCCGCGGGGCACGCTCACATCGATACCGCATGGCTCTGGCCTTTGCGTGAAACCCGCCGCAAGTGCATCCGCAGTTTCACCAATCAGCTGAATCTCATCGAAGCGAACCCGTCGTACACCTTCATCTGCAGTCAGGCGCAGCAGTACGCATGGATCGAAGAGGATGCGCCGCAACTCTTCACGCGCATCACGAAGGCATTCGAATCAGGACAATGGGAACCCGTCGGCGGAATGTGGATCGAACCCGATGCGAATGTTCCATCAGGTGAGAGCCTCGCGCGTCAGTTCCTCTACGGCACGGGATACTGGACGCACAAGTTCGGTGCGCACGCTCGTCAGCGACTGCTGTATCTCCCCGATACCTTCGGATTCCCCGCCTCGCTCCCGCAGATCATGTCGCTCGCAGGCTGTGATACGTTCATCACCAACAAACTCTGGTGGAACGCCGTCAACGAGTTCCCGCACACGACATTCATCTGGCGCGGCATCGACGGAACCGAAATCCTCTCGCACAACACGCCGGGCCGTGATTACAACGCCACCAACACACCTCGCGAACTGATCCGTGGCGAAAAGAGCCACAAAACTCTCGCGCCGCGACCCCTGCTCGAATCCGGCCAGCCCGCTCCGGCGGTGTGGTTCCAACCCTTCGGATTCGGAGATGGCGGCGGCGGCGCCACCCGCGCGATGCTCGAAAGCGCGGAGATTTCATCCGATGCATCCGGCCTGCCCAGCGTCCGATTCGCCGGCGCCCACGAGTTCTGCGACCTCCTGCACGAACAACGCGCGCGACTGCTCGCTCGTGATGAGGATTTTCCCGCGATCGACGGCGAGCTCTATCTCGAATTGCACCGCGGCACGTTGACCTCGCAAGCGTGGATCAAACTCGCCAACCGCCGCGCCGAAGAAGATCTGCGCTTCTCCGAGATCCTTCTGTTCGCCGGCCCCGTCGCGCACGAAGCCGCAACAGTGACGCAAACCGTCGACAAGTTCGACCGCGCATGGAAGCTCCTGCTCCTCAACCAATTCCACGACATCCTTCCCGGCAGTTCCATCGGCTGGGTGTACGACGAGTCCCGCCGCGACTTTGATCGCATTGCGAAGATCACCGACAAGTTCATCGATCGCGGCACGACCGCCTGGCTTTCACAACTCTCCACCGAAGGCGTACGCGAACCCGTCGGAGTCTTCAATCCGTGCAGTGTTCCGATGAGCGGAGTCATCGAGCTCGAAGATGAGCGTCTCGTGTACGCACGCAACATTCCCGCGCTTGGTGTCGGCGTGGTCGATCGTGCCGCGCCGCATGGCATGGTCCCCGCGCGCATCGACAGCCTCACACTCTCCAACGGCATCATCGAGTGCGAGTTAGACGAACTCGGTCGCATCGCGCGGCTCGTTCGACTCGGCGATCGCTCGAATGTCATGCGCGAGGATGAGGACGGCTTTGTTCCCATCAATCAACTCGTGCTGTACGACGATCGCCCGCACATGTGGGACGCGTGGGATATCGACGCCGGCTACGAAAAAACCGCCAAACCCGTCGAGAACGAACCCGAATCAATCGAGGTTGTACACGAAGACCCGTTGCGTGTCGCGATTCGCGTGCGTCGATCGCTCGGAACTGCCAGCACGATCGAGCAAACCTACACGCTCGACGCCGGCAGTCCGCGCATCGACATTCATACGAAGGTTCAATGGAAAGAACGTCGCACGCTGTTGCGCGCGTTGTTCCCGACGCGCATCCTCTCCGACAGCGTGACATGCGAAATCCAATTCGGAACCTGTGATCGCCCGACGCACGCCAACACGAGCTGGGACGCCGCGAAGTTCGAGTTCTGCGCGCATCGTTACATCGATCTCTCACAGCGGGGCGTCGGACTCGCACTGCTCAACGATTGCAAGTACGGTCACTCCTGCCGCGACGGTGTGATGGGATTGTCACTGCTTCGTTCGCCGGTGCAACCTGATCCGCAGTGCGATCAAGGTGATCACGAGTTTACATATTCGCTGATGCCGCACGACGGCGATCGCTTCGGCGCGGGTGTGGATCGCCAAGCCGAAGCGCTGAACACGCCGCTCTTCGCGTATCCGCTCAATCCCGAAGAAAAGGGCGATCTCGGACGCTCGTGGTCGCCGCTGTCGATCACCTGCGATGGCCCGTGTGCGGTGTCGATCAGCGCGATCAAGCGCGCGATGGATAGCGACGATCTGATTCTCCGGTTCAACGAGAGCCACGGCGGCGAAGGTGTCGCGACGATCGCGTGGAACATTCCCGTCGCCTCCGTACAGCCGGTTGATCTGCTCGAGCACCCGATGGAAGTTCATGGAATCGAACATTCCGGGAATATCACAAGGGTTCCCCTTCGGAAGTTCGCGATCATGTCCTTGCGAGTGCGGCGCGGAACGTAACCGGGTGCGTTCACTTATGGTTGAAGTCGAGTGCTCGCCCAAGCCATCGCTTGGGCGTCGTATGTCCAGCGCGCGCGATCGTGCAATCGACCCGAAACGTTCGTCCACAACTCCATCGCGCTGATTCGAATCTCGTATCCACCCCAAAATGGCGGACGAGGAATCACATCGCCCTCTTCGCTCATCGCGCTCAGCGCCCCCGAAACTCCGAACTTCGCGGCAACCGACGCCACGCTCGCCACCAATTCCTCGCGCGCTCCCATCGGCTTGCTTTGCGCACTCGCCCACGCGCCGAGTCGCGACAACAGCGGTCGCGAACGGAAATAGTTGTCGCTTACCTCCGCACTCGCTCGCGCGACCGTTCCCTCGATTCGCACCTGACGCGTGAACTGCGCCCAATGAAACACCGCGGCGATTTTCGGATTCGCTTCAAGCTCCTTGGCTTTGCGACTCTCATAATTCGTGAAGAAGGTAACGGTCGGCGGCTCGTTCGAAATCAGTTTGCACAGCACCATGCGAACGCTGGGCGTGCCATCGGGCGTGGTGGTGGCGATCGCCATCGCCGGGCCCGCCTCCTTGCCCAGCGCTTGATACGCCTCATCAAACCACGCGCGAAACAGCGGCATCGGGTCGCTCGGAAGATCCTCGCCGAGGGGACTTTTGCCAAGCAGTGGGGCGATCAGAGCTTTGGTGAGCGGGTTCATTCGTGATTCCGTGTTGGTTGCTTGAAGTGTATGGGTCTTCGTCGTCGGTCTTTCGGCGGGACTACCTTCGATACATGGCGCTCGCGCTTTCGGCCCGCAACATCTCCAAAACCTTCGGCACCCGCACCCTCTTCCGTGCCGTTGATCTCTCCATCGACGAAGGCGAACGCCTCGCGCTCATCGGTCCCAACGGTTCCGGCAAGTCGACGCTGCTCAAAATCATCGCGGGCCGCGAGCAATCGGATTCGGGCGAAATCACCTTTCGCAAAGGTCTTCGCGTCGCGTATGTCGCGCAGATCGATGATTTCGCGCCGGGTTCCACGCCGCTCCAAGTAGTCACGCGCGCGGTTCTCGACTCCAAGGTCGCACATGTTC
>JBKDPX010000103.1:0-3987 GCA_046342165.1 Phycisphaerales bacterium
GATGGACAAGATCGCGATTGATGCGAATCCGCCGGGTCAAATCATCGCGTCTGTGATGCGGCAATTCAGCGAACAGAAGCAACAGGCGGAAGAAGCGAAGGTGTTGGATGCCGGACAGCCTGATTTGCGCGCCGCGAACGCAGTCGCGCTGTTCGAAAGGCGTGACACGGTTTCTGCGATTCTCGGGGACGCGATGAAGCTTTTCGAAATCGCGGGAACAAAGGCGAAGGGTTGGCCGTCGCTGATGAAGATCAAGAATCCTGACGGCTCGTTGATGTCCGACTTGCCGGGGAGTGCGTTCAAGATCGAGAATTTCGACACGAACTTCATTCCTCCCGATCCTCCTGCAGATCCGTTCGCCACTCCCGATGGATCTGAAGCGAACAAGGATCCGCTGAAAATCGGCGCATATCCGCGCGTTGAATGCGTCCTTGAAGTCACCACGAACCAGCCGGAATCCAGGCAGTTCGTCAAGCGCATCGTTGACGAGTGGCGCGCTCGTGTTGAGCAGGACAAGCTGCGCAGCGGCTACGAATATGTCGTCAAGTGTGAAGAACTCTGCTACGAAGTTTCCGAGGCGGGGAAGCCCGACGAGGCGCCGCCCGGTGAACGACCGGGCGACGGTCGAGGTCGCGGCGCGATGAGAGGAGGCGCGGGCCCCGCCGACGGCGACAGTCCGATGGTGGTGCGGCGTACCCGCGAAGAGGAACGCGCCGTTCAACAGGCGCGAGCTCGGGGTGGTGAAATCGTCGGTGGCGGTCCGTCGGCTCGTCGATCGAAGGAAGACGGTGATATCGCAGCCGCGGCTGCTCAGCTTGAAGCGTTAGCGCCCGTCGGGGACGACGGACGCCAGGATCCAAGTAAGATGTCAAGAATCACAGTTCGTTGGTTCGCGGTGTTCATGCCTTCCGAAGCGCTCGGCGGCGGTGAGAACGGAGGTGTGAAGTGAAAGGAATTCTCGCAGCACTGAAAAAGAACTGGCTGATCCCGCTGTTCCTCGTGGTTATCGCCGTGACGCTGCCGACATCGTGGTTCATCACGACGGGAATGAACAAGAGCATTCGCGAGGCGCGGCAAAAGGCCGCCGAAGAAGAACTCAAGCGACTCAAGGGTGCGAAGGTGAAATACACCTTGCCCCAATACGAGCCCGGAGCTGAGGAAATCAGCGTCTCAAACGAACCCACGACGGCGTTGACCAACTGGTTCTCCGTGCGCCGCGCTGAACTGGCGGAACAAGCGGTTCAAGTGGCGAACCGCGCTGAATCATTCAACAAAGGTGTAGGGGCCGATGCGGAGGCGGTTGGACGATCGGAACATAAGTTGCTCGTCGACGGAGCGTTCTCGACCGACAAGAAAGCCACGCAACTCGTCGAAGACGGATTGTTGCAGCTTGAGCGACTTTTCCTTCCGAAAAATATCGGCGAAAACAGCGTCTACGACTCGTTGCTCGCGGATCTTGGCGCATCGGGCCCTGCGGATCCGCGTCAGTTGCTCGACGCCCTGAAAGACATGGAATCTCGCGAAACCCAGCGAATCACCGATGGCAAGCGGGACTTGTCGGACGAGGAGAAAGACTCGCTCACCAAAGCGTTGAAAGATCGCCGTCTGGCCACATATCGCCAACGCGCCAACGAAGTGCGCGTCTATGCGACCTCGGAACTTTTCAACCGCGAGGCCAAGGACGGCAAGAGTGCCATCCCCGATTCCCGCATGATCCGCGGTCTGGATAAAGCGAAGGTCGATGAGAAGCAGCTGTATTACTTCATCTGGCAATGGGACACTTGGTTCATGAAGGACCTGTTCGCTGCCGTGCGTCTCGCCAACGGAACGAGTTATGTTACTTCAGCACCTATCAAACGAGTCGTGAAGATCACGATCATGGATCCCGAAGGCGTCTTCGGAGGTCCGGCCGTCGATCCTTCGTCCGGCGCGGCTCCGCCGCCGACCCCGACCGCGTCGACCCCCGGAATGGCTCCCCTCGACAAATCACTCTCCGTCACGGGGCGAGGCATGGGTTCGTGGAATCCCGTGTATGACCTGCGGCGCGCGCAGGTCGAACTGATCGTGGCATCCGATCGTGTGGAGGATGTGATCCGCGCGATTCAGCGCACGAATTTCATGACGGTCACCGGAGTCGATCTTGAAACCGTGGACACGTCCATCGATCTCGGACTCGGATACGACTACGGCGATGCGCACGTCGTCAAGGCGATCTTCGATGTCGAGAGCGTGTGGCTCAGAAGTTGGAACACCAAGAACATGCCGCCGCTGCTTCGCACGCAACTGAGCATCCCCGAAGATCCGGAACCCGTCGCTGATGATGCGACGGGTCAGGGTGCGGGTTGAGCGTTGCAATATAAGAATCAAATATATCACAAATGTTGATGTGAGGTAAAGTTATGAAAATCAAAGGCATTCATCCTCTTGAACAGCACAGCGACAAGCTCGTCGTGGGCGTGACCGCGGCGGTCGCTGCGGGAGTTGTCGCCATGACGTTGCTCACTCAGCCCAATGCGGTGAAGCCGGACGCGTCAGGCCCTGCAGTACCGCCCGCTGCGGCTTTCGAAAGTGCTGAGCGAGAAGCCGAGAAATTGCGTGATCGTCTGCTCTCCGGAAAGGTTGAAGTTCCGGATGTCGCCAAGCTCACTCTCTCTACGAAGTTCGATGAGGCGATGAAGGGCCGGTCGACGGGTTCGTCGCGTGTTGCTCTGGGGGACGGCCGGTGTGGCGAGGTCGTCGCCGCGGCCGTGGTCGCGAGTGCCGATCGTTACGCTGAACCGACTGTACCCGCTCCTGAGATGAAAGGTCTACGAACCTACCAAGCGACGGTGTCGCCGGTCGAATGGTTCACCAACAAAGATCTCGCGAAGTTGCTTCCGCCGGTTCAGCCCTTCGACACGGCGTTTGTCAGCGTCGAAGGCGTGTTCAACGGTGTTCAATTGCGCGAGATTCTCGAAACAGATCCGGACGGCGATGGTCCGCTCGCGGCGATTCCGACGGGATGGTGGAGGGAATCGGATGCGACGCGCAGTCGCGATCTGATCGCCATCGTCGCCATCGAGGTCGAGCGCCAGTTGATCCGTAAGCCCGACGGCACCAGCGCGGATGAAACCGTGCTGATCAGCGGAATGCCCGGACGTCAGAGCGTCTACACGCAGTGGTCGAAGACCGATCGCCAGACCGAAGTGATTGACTTGCTCGATCAGGCCGATGCGCTTCGCGAGCAAATCGAACGCCCTGAGTTCTATGACATCATCGCCGGCCCCAAGTGGGTGCCGCCGAGCGAAGTGGTGGAGGATGGTGCCGAGGACAATTCCCGTCGCATCGAAATGGCGCGCGAGCGACTCAAGGCGCTGGATGCGGAAATCAAGACTTTGGGTGAACAAGCCAATGCGGCTCCCTCGGCGAAGCAGCCCGCGAATCCTCGATCCACTCAACAATCCGGCGGCGGCCGAGGTAAGAGTGGTTCGACCCGCTGTGGCAACACGCAGGATGCGGCCAGAGAGAAGGGGCCGACTCGCGAGGCATTGCTTGCGAAGGTTCGCAACAAGGAGGACGAGCGCAAGCGAGTTGTCGAATCGTTGATTCGTCTCGGTGAGAGCGAAGAGTCGTTGCTCCCGCAGGGATCGACAGACCCGGCCGCTCAGGTCAAAGTGACGCCGGCGATGCTGGAGTCTGAGGAAGTTCGCGTGTGGACGCACGACCTCACTGCCGAGCGCGGAGCGACCTATCGCTATCGCATGCGCGTGGTGGTCAACAACCCGATGTTCGGTCGCGCCGTGCATGAGTCTCAATCTGCGATGACCAAATCCCCGTTGCTGATGGGTGCTTGGACGCAGTGGAGCGCTCCGATCGAAGTGGATCGCAGTGAGTACTTCTTTGTGACGGCGGCGGACGTAAAGGATGGACTGAATGTCCGCCCGCGCGCGATCGGCGAACTGTTTGAGTTCTACTACGGATACTACCGCCGCGCGTTGGTCACCCTGG
>JBKDPX010000104.1:0-4532 GCA_046342165.1 Phycisphaerales bacterium
ACGGGTGTTGCAACGCGACGGCATCTATCTCGCGAATCACTCGCTGGGCAGACCGCTTGATCAGACCGCCGCCGATGTGAAAGAGGCGATCGATCTGTGGTATCAGGACATGGACGGCGCTTGGGGTCCGTGGTTGGCCGAAATCAACGCCTTCCGTGAGCGGACGGCGAAAATCATCGGCGTTTCACGAGCAGACTGCATCGCCCCCAAAACCGCCGCGGGACAGGGCCTGCGTGCGGTACTGAACGCGTTGGACGGAACGCCGAAAGTCTTGGCCACCCGAGGCGAGTTCGACTCCATCGATTTCATCCTGAAGACCTACCAACTCCGAGGTCGCGCCAAGGTCGATTTTCTTGATCCCCCCGAGCGACACGAAGGTGTACCCCTTTTTGATGCAGGCGAAATCGCCGAACAGATCCGCGCGCGCAAAGGGAATCTCGACCTTGTGGTCGTCAGCCATGTGTATTACGCGACCGGCCAGTTGCTTGAGGGGTTGGCGCGCGTGATCGATGCGGCCCATGAAGTCGGCGCGAAGATTCTGCTCGACTGCTACCACTCCGAAGGCGTTCTGCCGATCGGAATGGAGGCGCTCGGCGTCGATTTTGCGATCGGCGGTTCTTATAAGTATCTCCGAGGCGGCCCGGGTGCGTGTTGGCTGGCGATTCATCCCAAGCACCTCTCCGATTCCGATTCGCCGACCTTGCGCACCCTTGATACAGGGTGGTTCGCGAAGAAAGACACCTTCGCATTTCAGCGACCGGAGGCCCCGCTCTTGAGTCCGGGCGGGGATGCATGGCTCGAGAGCACCCCCGCGCCTTTAACGGCGTATCAGGCGCGCGCAGGTCAGCAACTGATCCTCGCGATCGGCGTCGAGCGACTGCGCCAATATAATATGACACAACAATCGCACCTAGAACGCGAACTGAGGGATCGCGGCGTCCCGGCGCGAACGCTGCCCGCGCGTGGCGCTTATCTGCTGATTCCCCACTCGGACGCGAGCGGCTTCTGCGAAACGCTCGCCGCGCAAGGCGTCGTCGCGGATTCCAGGAGCGGCCACGTGAGATTCTGCCCCGACGTCTTGAACACGCGCGACGAATTGACCCGCGCCGCCGCGAACATTTCGGGCGCGATGTGATCATCACCGCTCCGCAACCCACCAACGCTTCTTGAACGGCCCCATACGCGCCGGCGCGAACGATTCGACTCCCGTCGTCAACGCCGTCATCGCCTCATCGATCGAATCCGTGACCGTCAGGAACTTCATGTCGTCAGGATCGATCATGCCTCGCGCCGCGAGCGTGTCGCGAAGAAAGACCAACATCGGCTCCCAGTACTCCTTGCCCATCAAGATGACAGGGAAGCTGTTGATCTTCTTGGTTTGAACAAGAGTCAATGCTTCGAAGAGTTCATCAAGTGTTCCGAATCCTCCCGGCAACACGACAAACGCGTAGGAGTACTTGACGAGCATCACCTTGCGAACAAAGAAGTATCGGAACTCGATCCATTTGTCGAGATACGGATTGGGCTTTTGTTCCATCGGCAACTCGATGTTGCAGCCGATCGACCGCCCGCCCGCTTCGCGCGCACCGCGATTCGCCGCTTCCATAATGCCCGGTCCGCCGCCGGTCATCACTGTCAGTCCGGTCTTCGCGATCGCGGCTCCGACATCCCGACCGAGTCGGTAGTACTCGTGCGATTCAGGGAACCTTGCGGATCCGAACACGGTGACGCATGGTCCCACGAAGTGCAGACTGCGAAAGCCCTTCATGAACTCTAAAAAGATTCGAAACGCGCGGCGAAGCTCGCTCAGACGGGCCAGCGGCCCTTCCAAAAACCCTTGCACATCCGGTGCGGACGGCCCATGGCTCCACCGAAATTCACTGTTCTTGGTCATAAGTGAATCGTCAGAGGCTTCTCCCTCGAAATCCCCTGAGCACAGGCCTGTCTTGAGATGTTTCTCCCGATCCTGTGGTTTTCCTTGGGTTCACGCGAACCGCAACGGAGGTTGTTCATGACGATGGCCATCAATCGCAGCCAGACGCGTCTCCCCGGAACCGAGACCCCGTTTTTCGCCGCGCTCGCCGCTGACAGCTCGGCCTCTGTGCTGATTCTGTCCGACGAAGGCGTGATCGAGTTCGCCAACACCGGCGTTTCAAAGATCTTCGGAACTTCGAGCGAGAACCTCGTCGGTCAGGTGTACAGCCGACTCTTCGAAGATGCAGGCGCTCGCGAGAGACTCGACTTCGCGAAGGATGTCGCCCGCAGCGGCGAAACGCTGACCGTCGACGGGATGATCAACGGACGCATGATCCGTTGCACCTACCGTGTTCTGACGATCTCGGGTTCGCGCAACAAGGTACTGGTGACCTCGCGAACCGCACAGACCGCATCCGAAATGGATTCCCGTCCGGATGGTCGTTACGTCAAGGCCAAGGCCGCCGATTCGGGCCCGCTCGGCCAGTTGACGCCGCGCGAGATGGAAATCATGCGCCTGATCGGACTCGGCCTTTCGACCGCCGCGATCGCGAAGAAACTGCACCGCAGCGTGAAGACGATTGAATGGCATCGAGTCTCTTTGGGAACCAAACTGGGTGTGACCAACCGCGTTGAACTGGCGCGCATTGCGATCGCTGCCGGACTCGTCGGGCTTGATGCAAGCTCCGAAAATGAGGCGCGCGCGGCAAAGGCTGCCTCCTGATTTCAAGAGCCACAGTTGACGCGCGTTGAGGTGTCCGGGAACAATCAGCGTGCGAATGGACATGAACACGACAATTCAGAAAACCATCGAAGCGAAGCTCCGGTGGTTTTTTGTCATGATCGTCGCACTGCTGATGACTGTCGGGACATCAGTCACACCCGCGATCCACGCGCATGCGAGCGTGCACGAAACACACGCGCCGACCGAGCACGAGCATCACGATGAGCGCGATGACTCGGACGGAAGGCCGAACGATTGCGATGACTGTCGCCGGATTGTCGCGACGATAAGTTCGATCTCTGCAACGCCGACTCAGGCGGTGTCAATGCGCGCGGTTCAAGTGGATCGAGTTCGACCGATCAACATGGCCGGACCGCCGACTCACGCGCGCGAAACCAACAGCGCACGCGGGCCGCCGATGACGGGTTTCTGAAACGAATCGTCTCCCCGGTCACAGTGAACACATCAACCCCACATCGACGCCGATCAGCGTCGAAATATGCAACATACACTCGGATACGCATGAACACCGCACCCGCACTTCACATTTCGGGCCTGAAGTTCCGTTATAAGCAACGGGATCCGGGCACCGCCTCTTATGTTCTCGACCTTCCAGCCCTGACGGTTGCCGCAGGAGAGCACGTGCTCCTGACGGGCGGATCAGGCACGGGAAAGAGCACGCTTTTGCAACTGGTCGCGGGGTTGAGTGATCCCGACGAGGGCGTTGTGGAAGTCGCGGGCACGCGCATTCACGATCTGCGAGGGGCCGATCGAGACGCGTTCCGCGGCCGCACGATCGGCATGATCTTTCAAACATTCAATCTGCTTCACGGGTTCAGTGCGATTGAGAATGTGCTGGCGGCGCTGATGTTCTCAACGATCCACGAAGCTGAACATCAAACTCGTGCGACTTCGTTGCTTGCGCGATTGGGAATCACGGAGGTCAATGCGCGCATCGAACGCATGAGCGTGGGACAACAACAACGCGTCGCAGTCGCGCGTGCGATTGCCTGCGCACCCAAACTTGTCCTCGCGGATGAACCGACCGCAAGCCTTGATCCCGAAAATGCGAGCGCGGCGATGGAACTCATCCGCGCGGCATGCACCGATGCAGGAGCCGCGTTGCTGTGCGTGAGCCATGACCCGTCCTTGATCCCGAACTTCACGCGAGTGGAATCGCTCGCGAAACTCACCGCCGCGAAGGCGGAGGTGCACTCATGACCGATATGACGATCATTCTCAGATCGATGCGCGCGCGCCTGTTTTCGACGACGACGACGATCGTCACCACCGCCGTCGCCGTCGCTTTGATGCTCATCATTCTGACGATGAAGGACGCCGGGAAGAAGGCATTTGAGCGTGGCAGCGGCGACATGCATCTGTTCGTGACCGCCGGCGGCTCAAGTCCGATGACGGCCGTACTCAACGGCATTTTCTACGCCAACATGCCGCGCGCACCGCTGTCGTGGGAGCAGTATCGACAACTGTCGACGCGTGCGCCGTGGGCTTATGCAATCCCGACGCAACAAGGGGACACCTTCCACGGACAGCCCGTACTCGCGACCACATCTGATTTTTTCAGCAAGTTCAAACCCAATCCGGGTGAGGACTGGGAACTGGCTTCAGGAACATTTTTCACCAAGCCGTTTGAAATCGTCGTCGGCGCCCAGGCCGCCTCCGCCATCGGTCTCAAGGTGGGGAATCGAATCAATCTGGTTCATGGCGCATCCGATGCTCGTCCGGAAATCAAGCCCGCGAAGGACGAGGAGCACGATCACGACCATGCGCATGATCATGCGCACGACGATCATGGTGATCATGATCACGCCGAAGA
>JBKDPX010000105.1:0-6650 GCA_046342165.1 Phycisphaerales bacterium
GTTTATGGCTTTGACCAAAGCCCCACCATGCTCTCCGGATGCAGCGCTTGGGCGGACGATGCGTGGTTCGCTTCTCATGTCACACTCGGCGCGCCGGTCGGACGGCTCCCGTATGCCGATGACTCCTTCGACATCGTGTACTCCACCGAAGTGCTCGTGCATGTTCGCCCGGAACATCTTCCCGGAGTTCTTTCGGAGCTCTTGCGAATCGCCAGGGGACATGTTCTGCATCTGGAACCGGCCCCGGGAATCAAGATCCACTCCGATGTTCACTCCGGGTGTTGGGGGCATGATCTGCAGTCTGCGTACAAATCTCTCGGATTCACTTGTGAGGTCTTCGACGGCGGCTACGGCGCCCATGCCCCATACCGCGTCGTCAAAAGCGATAAGCCGAGATTCACATGGGAACCGTGGCGACTGGAGATGTATCGCGAATGCGAACGAATGCTCACAGCGGGTTTCGAGTCTTCCAATGTTGCGCGACAAACCGCAGAATCTGAGACTTCCGCCTCAAGAGATGAGTGCGCCGCACTCAAAACAAGCCTTGCCGATTCTCAAAGTCGCGAAGTCGCGCTTCAAGGACGTTTGACAACGCTCGAAGCGGAGTGCAGCAGCGCGAACAGGGAACTCGAGCGTTTACGCGCACAATCCTCGGCTGAATTGAGCCTTTGCCGTGCCGAAGCCGCCTCTCGCGCTGAAGAGGCGGCTCAAAGGCACCGAACCCAACTTGATTCGGAGCGACAAACTGCGCAGGTAACTCTGGCGGCGGCGCAAACAGCATTTGAAATCGAGTTGAATCGCATCAAGCAAGAGGCGCGGGGACAACTCACGGAAGCGACTGATCGCGCGACGCGGGAATCGGAGGATCGACAACGCGCACACTTTGAGCCGCTGCTCGATGTGGCGTCGCACAAGCTAGAACGGGCGGAATCCGAGATCGCAGGACTCCGGCGCGATCTGCAAACCACTCGTTTGATGCGGGAGGATCTCTCGATTCGGGTGGTTTCACAACAATCGCGAATCGATGAATTGGCGGATACGCTTCGCAGGCTCTATTTGAATCACGAACTGTTCACCGCGTCCGTGAAAAGCATCGTTGATCCGAAGGAGAAACCGATTCCTTGAAGAATCGGGGGGATCTGGACATTGGGCACGAGTAACTGGCAACAAATTCCATTCTGCGTCGAAGCGTTGATGAAGATCGCTCCCACATCGGTGTTGGATGTGGGAGTCGGCTTCGGTCGTTGGGGCATCCTGACACGAGAATTCTGCGATGTGTGGAGCGCGCGGGTTCTCAAGGAAGATTGGGCCGTTCAGATCGAGGGAATCGAAGGCTTTCCCCGAAGTATCACGACCTATCACGATGACTTCTACGACAAGATTCATATCGGCGATGCCGCTCAACTTGTCCCGCAATTGCTCGGACCTTGGTCGGTGACGATTTATGGCGATGTTTTGGAGCACTTTGATCGTCAAGTCGCGGAGTCGCTTCTTGAATGCTCGCTGACCAACTCCGACTATGTGCTCGTCAATCTGCCCATCGGCGAAGAGTTCGAACAGGGCGAAGTGTACGGCAATCCGTATGAACGTCACCTCTCAGCATGGAATCCTTCGGATCTCGCACCATTTTCGATGATTCGCCATGCGATGTTTCGAGATTTCCGCGGGCGCCCGTATGGCAGTTTCATCCTCTCTCGGCGTGATCCGAAAGACCTTCGATCGGGATTGTTCTCCGTCAGTACCCGCGTTCCTGATGCGCCGATCAAGTCGAGAAATCCCAATGAACGTTTGCTCAATCGAATTCGTGAGATCTCCTTCGAACTTGAATACATCAAACGCAGCTCGACATTTCAACTCGCGACATCGATTCGGAAACATCCGATCTCTCGCCTCGCCAAACGCATCTTCGCAAAGAAATCACACGAACTCGTGATCGAAGCCTTGGCTCAATCAGGCGCACAGGGCAAAGGATCCGAAGTCTGGATCATGGGTATCCATAACGCACCCGGGGAAACCGCGATCCCATATGGCTTCCTTCACTTCGAAGGTGATTGGAACCGACATGAAGCGCCTGATCGTCCGTACGGCGCGGCGTTCTCGACGGTGAACGGGAAGATCTCCGCTGCCACCGGCCCACACCCGATCGTGACATTGATGAAGCACCCTTGGAGCGGCAAAGTCAGGCTGAGCTTCGGCGGCGAGTCCGTCACGCTTGATTTGAGTTGTCCGGGGAGCGGCGAAATCGAAGTCGGAATCGGCCGCGATGGATTTGTGACTCGCGAAACGATGCAGGAGGAGCCTTCGGAATCGACACCCGTGCGGGCGATAAACGAAAAGGTATCGGCTCCTTCGGGATTCTCCGAATCAGAACGTCAATACATCGAATTGATCAGGAGTCAACGCGCCGGGGTGATCGCGGTCCACTGCCCTCGATGGCTCGGCGTGAGCTCATCAACCCGGTCGCTCTTCACGCACTGCTACCAAGTTCCGCCCGACTCCTCCCGGGAACCGGGTTCTTTGACCGAAGACGAGATCCTCCATCACGCACGCGTCTTGGCGGAAACGCAAGTGCCATCCGTGGTTTTCTCAGGAGGCGATGAAGCCCACTTTCAAGTCGCGATGCAACTCAAGCGACTGAGACCTGAGACTCGCGTTGATTTGTTCTGGCACGGCGGTTACTTCCACGTGAGTGAAGACTACGACTGGAAGATCTTGAAGTTGTGGATGAACGCAGTGCGCGATGGATCGGTTGCTTCAATCGCCACTTGCAAGGCCGGCAAGGAAGACTTCTTTCGAAGTCTGGGGATCCCATCAGCTCTCGTTTTGAACTACGTTCCCGGAGAATTGCTCGACTGTCCGGATATCCCCGATCATCCCGCCCGCGCCGGACTCTGGCTCAGCGGTTCCACCGTGCGCAAACCCCCGTTCGCGATGCTTGCCGCAGCGAAAATGGTCGATCATGTCGAATTGCGCGGCGCGGGACTGAGTTCTCGCGGCATCGAGTTCGTCCATGAAATCGGGTTGAGACACGGCCCGATGAATCAAGGTCCGATTCCCGCCGCGGAGTTGTTCAAGCAGATTCGCCAGACCCATGTGACCATGTACATCACGCTCACGGAATGCTGCCCGATGTTGCCGCTCGAAAGCATGCAACTCGGCGTACCGTGCCTGATCGGGCCGACTTCGCATTTGTTCGAGGACAACCCGTTTCTTTTCGAGCGACTCGTCGTTCCGTTCCCGGAGCGGGCGGATGTGATCGCGGCATCACTGCGCCGGGTGCTGGACGAACGTCGCGACATCATCGCCGAGTATCGACGCTACATTCCTGACTACAACCGTCGCGCCGCGGCATCGGTCGCGTCATGGTTTGCGATGACGGATTCTCAGTTGCGGACACGAACCCCCCGGTCTTGATAGAGTCCAACAGTGCCAACGGTCTGTTTCATTTCATACGAGATTCATCCGACCACACCTGGCGGGTGCGGCGTGCTGATTCGTCACGCGGCTGACCGCATCGTGAACGCCGGTGGTGCGGTTGTTTTTCTACTTGACCTTGGCCGAGATCTCTTCGATCAGGTCGGTCGGGAACAAATCCCACTGTTCGCCGATCCATCCAAAGTGAGCGCCTTCCATGTCAACGATCTGATTCCGTCGGATCTTCAAGAGCCGCAGCCGCAATTCGACATCTTCCGCCTGAAATCACGGAGATTCGCCGCCGCAGTTGAAACTCTTGTGACACGCAAGTCGATCGACGTCATCGAGGTCTTCGAATATTGCGGACCCGGCTACGACCTTTCAGTAAAAAACCTCTTCCGCAAAGCGGGACGCCCCACTCTTCCGGCGGTGACGCGCATTCACGGTTCGATTGAGATTCTCGAAAGGTACGGCGGCGGGCTTGTTCGCGATCGATCCCGCATGTGTCAATTGGCGTGCGAGCGCGCGGGATTGAGACTTTCCTCCGCGCTCCTCACACCGTCACAAGCATACTTCGATCGTTATTATGCGCCACTCTACGGACTCGAATCCGATCGAGCACACGTCTCGACACCGCCGAAGCGCGGTATCGGAACTGTCGAGCCCAATCGATCCAATCAAGACTTTTCAATCGTCTGTGTCGGCAGGCTGTTTCATCTCAAGGGCGTTGACACACTGGTGTTCGCCGCCGCGCAACTGATGCGTGAGTTTCCGGATTCGCGTTTCTTTGTCGACATCATCGGATATGACTCGACCGAAACTCCTTTCCCGGATGCGGGCCCCACCTATGGGGACTATCTCAAGAGCGTGATTCCGCCGGATCTCTATCATCGATTCCGCTTCCGCGGCCAGATTCCGCAAGATGAGATTCTGTCATCTTTGAAAGCCGCGCGTTTCGCGGTGTTCCCGAATCGAATAGAGTCGTTTTGCTACGCCTTGCACGAGGTGTACGACGCCGGAGTCCCCGTCATCATCAACGACCTGCCGGCCTTCCGGGATTTTTTCGAGGATGGGAAGAACTGTCTCACATTCGACGGATCAGCGACACACTTGATTGAAAAGATGCGGCGATTGGTTCAAGATGACGCGCTCGTGCGCGACATCTCCCGCCCCTATTCCGTCGCCGAGGAAGGCTTCACGGATTGGTACTTCTCGAAACACGCCGAATCGCTTGGGAGCGACGCCGATGTGCAAGACGCGCTTCGAACACTCGTGATCGTCCTCGCAGACGATGGCGGCGCGCGGGAATCATGCAATGCAACGACGAGCCTGAGGGAGGCCGCCACGGTTGGTTGTGATGTGTTCTATGCGACGCGTTGCAATCCGAAGCTTCCTGGCACCTTTTGGATTCTGGGTGAGAGTCGGGTTTTCACCGATCAACATGGACATCCGGTCGATCCCGTCTCGATTCAAACCGTCGACACACTGTTGGTTCTGCATCAGAACGATCGGTTCGATCCGGATTGGATCTCCTCGTGCCGACGCGCACTTGCGCGCCGCGACTCATTGGCATTCACGGGAACATGGATGACAGTGGAAGGTGTTCTGCGCGAATCCCGCTTGGACATTCTGCCGGAGCTGGAAGCATTTGAGAATCCCGGAGGTCTTCACCGCGTGCTCTTGCGCACTGCGCGTGGTATTCACCTCCCCGATCTTTTTGATCCGACCCTTGGCCCGCTTGGACATCTCGGGCTGATCTGGAAGTCCGTTGCGGAACATGGCCATGGAGTGCTGTCGGCGGAGGGCAGAATGCATGTCAGTGATCCTGCGCCGCTGAAATCAAATCGAACTCACTTGAAATCACTCGTCCTGCGTTACGCCGCTCCATTTGCCGAAAACATCGCGATCTATGCGAGTACTCTTGAAGCTCCATCCGGGGTTGAGCGTCTGGAAGTTCAATCGAGTCCCGCCCGCCAAGCGCCACAAACATGGGACCGGTTCGAAGCCGCCGAATCGCTCGGCGGCAGAACCCTCATCCATATGGCTTGGAAGAAGTTGCTCAAACGCGTGCGCGACTTTTTCTGATCATTCGCCACGTGTGTGACATGGGCGCTCGGCTCAAGTTCGCGAACACTCGAACACCCAGTTCTCTCCGTTGGCGCGACCTCTGAATGTCACCCGTGCAGGTTCCGACATCACGATTTCGATGCTGTCGTCGAATCGATCGATTCTGGTGACCAGTCCTTCATTCACTCGTGTGACTCTCCCTCGACCGCCTGACACTTCCCCTTCGTATGTCAGGTACACGCGCCTGTGATCCGGCGTGGGAATGGCCTCGAATCGCCCGGTCGCCGTCGAAGGGTCGCAGACAACCCGAAATGACACCAACCCTGCTTCCGGTGCGTCCGGGCGACTTAAAAGCCAATCGAAATGCCAACTGCCGCACGGCAGTTCATGTCTCAACAACACCCATTTGAACGCATCCGACGACAATCGGGTATCCTCCGCGCCTGAAGGGTTCTAGCATCATGCCCGAGCGTATGAACACGCTCCGGTTCGGAGTTTATCACCATGCGATCCATGCTGACCGGTTCACTTGTCTTCACTATCGCGCTCGCCCTCGCCGGCTGTAACGCGCAACGTCCGCTGCACATTTTGTACAACGATGCGGTCGTCGCCGCGAAGGCGAAGGACTACGCCAAGTCTCGCGCTGACTATCAGGAGTACCTGGATCGTCGTCCCGATGACCCTGAGATCCGTTACGAGCTTTCACAAGTCTGCATGGGACAGGGCGACTACAAGGAAGCCGTTCGCCAACTGATCATCGCTGCTGATGTTCGTCCGCTTGAAGTCAGGTATTTGGACGCGCTTGCAGAAGCGCTCTACTACCAGGGCGACCGTGATGCGCTCACCAACTTCCTTTCCCGCCTCACTCAGGAACGCGCGGGTGTCGCGGACTACTTGCGATTGGGCAAGTACTCGCTCAAGATCGGAAACGTGGACGAAGCCAAACAAGCACTGCTCACCGCCGCCAAACTCGACGCCGGCACCACAGTCGCTCCCCAACTCGAACTCTCCGATTTCTTCGGCACGCTGGGAGATCGCACTCGTCAGGTCGATCGCCTCCGGATGGCCTATTTCATCGAACCTGCGAATCCCGATGTCCTCAAGAAAGCGCGCGAACTGGGCGAAATCCTCGGTCCGGGCGCCGGCCTTTATCCGACCGAAAGAGATCC
>JBKDPX010000106.1:0-11995 GCA_046342165.1 Phycisphaerales bacterium
GTCGGCTCCACCGCCGTCACGCTCGGCACCGGTTGGGTCATCGGTTACTACGGCAACGGAGCACAGACTCGCGCAACCCTGTGCGACTTCGGCGCCGTCGCCGGAGCGACCACGCCCGGCGCGATCACGCTGAACCCCGGCCAATCGTGGACGCTGTCGTCCTCCGGCAACGGCGCGGCGGCTCAGTGGGCCAACGCGTTCGGCCCCGCCGTGCAACCTTCGTTCTTCACGACGGGCTTCTTGGGCAACGGCGACGATGTGTACACGCTCGAAAACGCGGGTGCGGTCGTTGACGCCTATGGCACCATCGGTACCCGTCCCGGAGTCGGCGTGACTTGGAACTACAACGACTCATACGCCCGCCGCAAGCCCGGCGTGTGCGCTCCCAGCGCGACGTTTGACATCACCCAGTGGATTCTCGGCGGATCCGATTGGATGGAAATCCCGAATCAGAACGGTGTCGCCGCGGCGAACACCACGGTGTGGACGAACAACACGGGCTACATGATCAGCCCGAACTCACACCAGAACACCTGCAACGGAACGTCGAACGACTGCAACGGCAACGGCGTCGAGGACTACGCCGAAGTCTCCGCGAACGCTTCACTCGACGTCGATCGCAACGGGATTCCCGACTCCTGCGACGTCATCAACGGTTTCGCGACCGACTGCACGGGCGACCAGGTTCCCGACGTCGGTCAGGTTGAGAGCGGCGCTTTCGCTGATGTGAACACCAACGGCATTCCCGACAACTGCGAAGGTCTCCTCTTCGACTGCAATGCCAACTTCATCGAAGACGCGACGGATATCACCAACGGAACATCAGAAGACTGCAACACCAATAATGTGCCCGACGAGTGCGAACTCGCTCGCGGCACGCTGACCGATGCCAACGCGAACTCCACGCCTGACACATGCTCACCCGACAACGCCTACGCGGGCGAAGTCACCGTGAACGCGACTGTTGCGGCGACGGGCGTTCGCGCGGCTCCGAACGGCACGAACTTCTTCAACATCCAAGGCCCCGATCAGGTCAACGTTCCTCCGGCGGTCAACGGCGCCAACCGCAGCTACGGCGGCTTGCGCTTCCCGATCGCGGCGATCGCGACCCGTCTTGACGCCGTGTGGGGCGCGGGCGGTTGGGATGTTGACAAGGTCTACCTCGTCCTCTCGCAGTCCAACGCTTCGTTCACCACCGGTGGCGATGTCGTTCTCTTCCACAGCAACGCCGACAGTGTGAACTTCACCGCCGGTGACACGACCACGCTCTTCGACAACTTCGCGACGGACTTCGCGGATCGCGCACAGGTGACCGGTTGGACATTCACACAGGTCGCCAACGGCGCAGTTGAGTCTCACTTGCTCTACGACTCATCAGCGTCCAACACCGCGGGTGGTAACGCCCTCGCCGCCGAGATCGATTCGGGTGCGGGCGATCTCACGATTGTGATCAAGAACTCCGACACGACGACCGCGGTCTCCGCGACGTACGCCGGAAACACCAACACGCTCTACTCCGGTCCGACGCTCGTCGTCTTCGGCAAAGTCGCGACCGGCCCCACGTGCTCGTGGTCCGGTGATGGTTGCTACGCCGACTACACCAACGACGGCGGAATCGACGGCGACGACGTCATCTCGTTCTTCGCCGATTGGGACGCAGCGAACACCTGCGCCGATGTCGATCTCTCCGGTGGCGTTGACGGCGACGATGTGATCGCCTTCTTCGGCGATTGGGACGCCGGCGGCGTCGGAACCCCCGGCTGCTAATCAGACAACTTGCTCAACATTCAAACCCCGGATCTTATCGATCCGGGGTTTTTGTTTTTTGTTCGCGTTGGAACCACTCAAATTACTCTGGACTTTTGTCGTGTGTTTTCGGACACTGGTGGTGCAGGGGGTGTCGGGAGAGAGAACATGAAGACGCTCGTGGGAACTTCGTTGTTTCTGTTGGTCGGTGTCGGCGCCGCGCTCGCGGATCCGCCCTTTGACACCAACCTCATTCAAAATCCGGGAGCCGAGAGCGGACCGTCTTCGGGTTCCGGCGCGATTCCGGTTCCTGTTCCCGGTTGGAATGTCGTCAACAGCGCGACCGTCGCCTCATACGGCGCACAAGGTGTCGCCGGAACTCAAAGCCCCGGTTCACCCAATCGCGGCAACCAGTTTTTCATCGGCGGTCCGGGCGGCCAAACACTGTCTTCACTCACACAGACGATCGATCTGACAAACCTTGCGGAACCCATCGATTTCGGTCGCGTCGGATTTCGAATCGCCGCATATCTCGGCGGTGTCGCGGGACAAGATGATTCCGCACTGCTCGCGGCGGTTTTCAACGACTCAAACGGCGACAGTGTCGGAACCAGCAACCTGATCGGCCCGACGAACTTCGCCAGAAATAACACCACGGGGATGTTACTTCGTCAGCGAACCGGAACGATTCCGCCGGGAACGCGCACGATCACGCTGGTGCTCAGTTTCTCGCGCTCGGCGACAACGACGAACGACGGTTGTGCCGACGACCTCTCGTTGGTGCTGTCGTTGAATCCGTGTCCGTCGGACATCAACGAAGACGGCGGCGTCGACGGCGATGATGTGATCGAGTTCTTTACGGCGTGGGACGCCAACAACGCCGACTTCAACGAGGACGGCGGCACCGACGGCGACGATGTCATCGCGTTCTTCCTTCGTTGGGACCAAGGATGCTGAAGCGCGTCCTTTAACCGCTTCAATCGTCCGAGAATACCCCTGTTTCTCCTGATCTCCGTTTCATGAACCTTTGGGATTCCGGGTTCGTGCTGTATACTGCACGCGGCCCGAAGTGTCGAGTTTCGCGGGGTATCGGGTTTTTGTAAGGATGTATCTCCATGCCGAGATGTGTGTTATCCCGTCGAATCACTGCGCTGGCTTCACCGTTGTTGTTGCTGCCGGCTATGGCATCCGCGCAACTTCGCATCGCCAGTTGGAACATCAGTTTCTATGACGGGACCGATCGCGCATCCGCGATCCAAACTTCCGTCTACGGCTCCTTCAACGGCCGAAGCATGTCTCCGGATGTGTTGCTCGTGCAGGAAGTCGATTCCGCCGCGGCGATGAACACGCTTCTGTCGGTTTTGAACACAGCGCCCGGCAGTCCGGGTGATTGGGCTGCGGGGCCGTATTTCACGGGCCCCGATTCGCAAGGCGTGATGTACTACCGCACATCGAAGGTGCAGTTGGTGAGCGCGTTCGTGATCGCGGCGGGCAGTACATCGACCTCCGATCAACCACGCAACACCGAGCGTTTCGATATCCGTCCCGTCGGCTACTCGGGCGCGGGCGCGACGCTTGCGATGTACAACACACACATGAAGGCGGGCAGCACCTCAACGGATAACGATCGTCGGCTCATCGAGACCACGCGCATTCGTTCCAACGCCGAGGGTGCGGACACCAACTCTTCCAACGGCGTCGCGGATGGTTTGCCTGCGGGTTGGCAGTTCCTTTTGGCGGGCGACTTCAACATGCAGACGTCAACACAGACGTCGTATGTGGAACTCGTCGGATCACAATCGAACAACACGGGCCGTTTCTTCGATCCGATCAACACGCCGGGATCGTGGAACAACAACTCGGCGTTCCGCTTCGTGCACACGCAAGATCCGATCGGCGCGGGTGGCATGGACGATCGTCACGATCAGATTCTTTTGGGTGGAGGTCTCGTCGACGGCGTCGGCTTTGATTACGTCGGCAATCCATCACTCGCATACAGCACGACAACGTGGAACGATCCCAACCACTCCTATCGCTCCTGGGGTAATGACGGATCAAGTTACAACACGACGCTCGCGGTTTCCGGCAATGCGATGGTCGGCCCCGTCATCGCTCAGGCACTCATCGATGCGTGCAGTCCTTCCGGCGGCACTGCTGCGGGACATCTCCCTGTCTTCTTGGATCTCTATCTCCCGCCGGAGATTTCAGTCTCCACCACCACGATCAACTTCGGTTCTGTGTCGGTCGGTTCGACGGCGAATCAAGTCTTGAATGTGAGCAACGGCGGAAACACGACACTTTTTGGAGCGAACGGCATCGCGTCGCTTTCGTACTCAATGGTCGCAAGCGCGGGATTCACGGCACCGGGTGGATCATTCTCCGATGCGGCGGGTGGCGGTGTAAACCCACACACCATTTCGATGAACACATCGACGCCCGGTACGAAGACCGGCACAATCACGATCACCAGCAACTCGCCGGATGAACCGACGCGCGTGATCAACCTCACCGGAACGGTGACCGCATCCAATCTGCCACCGGTCGCCAACGCGGGTCCTGATCAAACCGTCAACGACTCGAACAACTCAGGGAACGAACCCGTCACACTGAACGGTTCTTCGAGCAGTGATCCCGACGGCACGATCACCAACTACCGATGGGCGCAAGGGACGACAACTCTCGCGAACGGCGCTTCGAGCACGGCGAACATCACACTGCCGGTCGGCACACACACCATCACACTGACGGTCACAGACAACGGCGGTCTGACGGCGAACGACACCGTTGTCATCAAAGTCAATCGACCGCCGACGGTGAACGCCGGCAGCGATGTGACGGTAACGGACAACGACAATTCAGGTTCCGAAACCGTCGCGCTTTCAGGTTCGGCCTCCGATCTTGACGGCACGATCGCGAGTCTCACGTGGCGCGAGGGGACGACCATCCTTGGAACAGGATCAAACCTTTCCACGCCGTTGAGCGTGGGAGTTCACACCATCACACTCACGGCGGTTGATAATAACGGCGCATCTTCAATTGACAGCGTTGTTGTGACCGTCGAAGCCGCGCCCTGCCCCGCGGACTGGAACAACGACGGTTCGGTCGACGGAGACGATGTGATTCTCTTCTTCTCCGAATGGGATATCGGCAACGCCGACTACAACAACGACGGCAGCACCGATGGTGACGATGTGATCCAGTTCTTCTCAAACTGGGACGCCTCTTGCTGATGTATTGATTCGTTTGGAATGACACACATGAAGACCAAGACGTCTGTTCTGATCGCCGCGGCACTCGCTTCAACATCCGCGGCCCAGTGGTATCCGCAAGACGGCGAGGGGTGCGGTTGCGGCAAAGCTCATGCGCTGTGGTTGCGCGCGAAAGCAGGACTTGAAATCGGCGAGGGCGTGAACAACGCACCGAGTTACGGTGATCGTGAGGCGTTCACCGACACCGATCTGTTGAGTAATGATCTTGATATCGAGATCGTTCCCGGCGCCGTCTCACCCGCTCCGAACATCATCGGCAGTAACACGATGCGCGTGCGCTCAACCGTGAACGGTTTGACACAGTTCACGTTCATGTTGCGAAGCAACTACACAATCTCTTCAATCTTGATCAACGGCACCACATCCGCAACCGCCACGGTTCCCGCAGCCAACAGCTACGCGCGCACGATCACGCTCAATCGCGCGTACAACGCGGGCGAAGAGTTCACCGTGCGCATCGCGTACAGCGGCGTCGCCGCGTCTCGCGGTTTCGGATCGATCGAGTTCCAAACCACAAGCGCGGGAAATCCCGTGATCGCGACACTGAGTGAGGCGTATTTCGCCGCCACTTGGTTCCCCGCGAAAGACGGCGACTTCGCGCAACCCGGCAACAACGATGACAAGTCGACATGGAAAATCGCCATCACCGCGCCGAGCAATCTTCGCTCGGTCAGCAACGGCGTTCTCCTCGGGACGGATTCCATCGCCGGAGGCAAAATCCGCTATCGCTGGCAGACGAACTATCCGATGGCGACCTATCTCGCCGCGTTCTGCTCGACGGTTTATAACACCTGGACGCGCACATACAACTATCCACTTCCCGGCGGCGGCACCGGATCGATGCCCGTCGAGTTCAATATCTATCCGTCAAGCGACACCGCCGGAAACCGCGCGGCCTGGGAGCGCACGCTCGACATGTTGCCCGTGTTTCGCAGTGTGTACGGCGAATATCCGTTCGTCAATGAGAAGTATGGAATCTATCAATTCCCCTTCGGCGGCGGCATGGAGCACCAAACCAACTCCGGCCAAGGCACCTTCGACGAAGGCGTGACCGCTCACGAACTCGCACACCAATGGTGGGGCGACGATGTGACCTGCAAAACATGGAACGACATCTGGTTGAATGAAGGATTTGCGACCTACAGCGAAGCGCTTTGGTACGAACGCAAAGCCGGCAGCGCCGGTTTGCCCGCACTCTTCTCGGCGATGGCCGCGCGCAGACCCAGCGCCATCACAGACAGCGTGTATGTTTACAACGCGAACATCGGAAACATGAACCGCATCTTCAGCAGCACCTACTCATATCGCAAAGGCGCATGGGTACTGCATATGTTGCGCAAACTCGTCGGTGATCAGACCTTCTTCGACGGTCTCGCTGAGTATCGCGCCGCATTCACAGGCCGCGGCGCGACAACGCAAGATTTCCGTTCCGTGATGTCCGCCCAATCCGGAATCGACCTCACCGACTACTTCCAGCAGTGGGTCTTCGGTCCCGGTGCACCCGCGTATACCTACTCCTGGGTTGGCGTGAATCTTCACGGTCGTCCCTATCTGCGATTGAGGATCGATCAGACGCAAGACGCGACTTGGGGTGTTGGCGGCGCATTCAAGATGCCGGTCGATGTGAAGATGACGACTGCGTCAGGATCAACCACGACAACAGTACAGAACACACTCCGATCTCAGTACTTCTTGGTGCCGGCTCCTGCGACAGTCACCGGCGTCACTCTCGATGAGTTCGATTGGATTCTGAACACAGGCAAGACATCCACGGGATATGTTCCGGGTCCTCCGAAGATCGTGGAGACGATTCCGGCGCCGACCGAAACCATTTCATCGCCGAACACAGTGACCCAAGTTGAAGTAGCGTTCTCCGACGCGATCATCGCAACCGCCGCGGCGTTTACGGTCACCGGTCCGACCGGCTCCGTTCCCTTTACATATAACGCGAGCGGATCACCGACACGCGCGATACTCACCTTTGCCGGCGCATTGCCCGCAGGTGCGTACACCGTGAATGTCGCGACATCGGTCACCGCGAATTCACAAGCGCTTGACGGGGAAATCACGGGCACAACCCTGCCTTCCGGAAACGGTGCGGCGGGCGGAGCCGCAAGTTGGCAGTTCACGGTTTCAAACCCCTGTACCGCCGACTACAACAGCGACGGAGCCGTTGACGGCGACGATGTGATTGAGTTCTTTACCGAATGGGACGCCGGAAGCGCGGACTTCAACGCGGATGGCTCCACTGACGGAGACGATGTGATCGCCTTCTTCGGCGCGTGGGACAACGGTTGCTGAATCGGTCTTGAAGATTTGAAAAAGGCGCCTTGAGAGGCGCCTTTTTTCATGCCACAAAAGGGGGACGAATTTTGCCGCGTGTGAAATTCACCGACCCACATCGCATCTTTCCGCGTAGTGATGTATGCTGAAAGTGTGGTCGGAAGGACCCCGTTGGTCGATGATTGTTCTAGATGTGAACATTCATCGCCCTGCGCGACAGAGGCGAAGGAGTCGATCGAAAACATGCATCACGGACGCCAAGACGGTACGGGCGAATCGGACAAAGACTCTCAACGTCCGCTTCAGACGATCCCACGAAGCGCCGCGCATGACGACAGCGATCAGACCGTGAGAACATTCGTCCTCGACACGAATGTGATTTTGCACAACCCGGACGCGATCTTCGTGTTCAAGGAACACCATGTCGTGATTCCGTACATGGTGATCGAAGAGTTAGATAAAATGAAACGTAAGGATGACGATCTCGGGCGCAACGCCCGAGCGTGCATCCGCCACCTTGATCGCCTGCGCGAAATCGGGCGATTGAACGAGGGTGTGGAATGGGGCAGACTGCCGCTGCAACCGCGCGCAGGCATGGCGGTCGGCCCGGGCGGACGCACGGGCACGATCCGAATCGACGTTCACGATTACGAGCGCCCGCCGGCGATTTCCGCGGAAGCGCCGGACAACCACATCATCGCCGTAGCGTGGAATCTCAAGCAAAAAGGCGTTCCGGTCGTCTTTGTGACCAAGGACCTGTCCGCGCGAATCAAGAGCGACACACTCGGTATTCGCACTGAGGACTTCCAAAATCAAAAAGTAGACGCCGATCGCCTTTATACGGGCTATATCTCGGTCGTCACCGAAGGCGCGCTGATCGATGAGTTGTATCGCGATCGTTTGCTCTCACTCGATCGCATCGCCGAGATGCTGACGGCGGTCACGGAAGACGGAGAAACATATCAACGCGAGTTGCTCGCGAATCAGTACATCGTGATGAAGGATCGCGATGATGAGAATCACACCGGTCTGGCTCGTCGACTCGGTGACACGGATCATGTGATCCCCGTCACCCCGCCGCGCAAGCCAACAACAGGCATCATGGCGCGCAATGTTCAGCAGACGATGGCGCTCGACATGTTGCTCGACGATGAAATCAAACTCATCACACTGCTGGGTTCCGCCGGCACGGGCAAGACGATGCTCGCCATCGCAGCCGGCATGACGAAAGTGTTCAGTGAGGAGCGTTACGACAAACTGCTCGTCGCACGCCCGATCATGCCGCTGGGTCGGGATATCGGATATCTACCCGGTGACAAAGATGAAAAGCTCACGGCGTGGATGCAGCCCATCTTCGACAACCTCGGCTACCTACTCAGCACGCGTGGCGCGAACTTGCACGCGGACAGTCAATCCACCGAGCAGCGCATCGCCAAACTCATGGCGGACGGCAAGCTCGTTCTTGAGCCATTGACCTACATCCGCGGCCGGTCGATCGCACATCAATTTATGATCGTCGACGAGGCCCAGAACCTGACGCCACACGAGGTCAAAACGATCGCAAGCCGCGTCGGCGAGGGCACAAAGTTGATTCTGACGGGCGACATCCATCAGATTGACAATCCGTACCTCGACCAGTCCAGCAACGGTCTTTCATACACCATCGAGAAAATGAAGGGTGTGCGTCTGTACGGGCATATGACACTCGCCAAGAGCGAGCGCAGTGAACTCGCCAGTCTCGCCGCCAGCAGACTGTAATTCCCGATATTCCCCCTACACCCCACACGAATGCTGGAAGCTACACTTCCGCATCATCCCGCGTGGGGGTGCTTCTTTTCAGCCTGTCGGAGTGAGCCATGCCGCATGTCATCGCGGAACCGTGCATCGGAACCAAAGACACATCGTGCGTCGATGTGTGTCCCGTGGATTGCATTCATCCCACGAAGAACGATCCCGACTTTGGATCGACGGATCAGCTCTACATCGATCCCGACACCTGTATCGACTGTGGTTTGTGCGTTGATGAATGCCCGGTGAAGGCCATCAGCCCACAGGAAGATCTGCCATCCGAGTGGAAGCGGTTTGTTCAGATCAATCTCGATTATTATAAGAACAAGGGCTGATACGCCCTTTTTCACCGAACATCGGATGGCACGGGCGCGAACAAACGGTGGCGTCGTCTTGCACCGAGGTTCGTTCCATGTCGGCCATTAGTCTCCATATGAACGAATCACCGCAGAACCCTGCGAGCGGGAACGTTGATTCGACACATGCGTCGACATCCGAAGCCGCGGCTCTTCGCCGTTTATTCGAAAACAATCACGAGCGACTTTCTCCCGGCCTTCGTCGGTTTTTTCTCGAACGCACAAACGGCAAAGATGAACTGGCGGACGAGCTCTGCCAGCGTGCGTGGACCCTGGTTTGGCGCGCGACCTCCGACGGGCGCTACGACCCCGCGCGCGCGGCGTATTCCACATTCGTTTACGCAGTGGCGCAGAATGTCTGGCTTCAGCACTTGCGCCAGATGGGTCGAAAATCGGGTGCGACCGAAACACTTGGTGATCGTGAAACATCCGCATCCACGGATCCGATGGAGAACATCGTCGATGATGTTGAGATCATCGATCTGCTTCGACGCGTGTTGAGGGGCGAAGAACTCGAATCACTCTCGGACCAGGAACGTTGGATCCTGACAGCCGTCGCTCAAGGCGAAACGGATCGCGGACTCGCGGCGCAACTTCAAGTTTCAGCAAGCACCGCCAACGCCCGAAAAAACACGGTTTTTGACAAACTCCGTCGCTTTTTGGCGGCGAAAGGTCATCGCGAGGATTCATCCGATCAACAGCGTGCTTCGAGTGAATAAAGCCATGGGGAATACACCATGAACGACGCCCGACTGCAACACCTTTTGAAAATGGCCGCCGAAGCGGAGCGTCTTGAGTCAGGCGACCGCCATTTTCATATCAAACCCTTGTCCAGCAAAGCCGCCAGTTTCAATGCGTCACGAATCCTCGGAGTTGCGGCGGCTGTCGCATTCGCCGGTGTGATCGGCCTTTTGACGCTGAAGTCCCCCACTGTTGTTCAACCGATCGATGTCGTTGAGGCTGAAACTCCGACAACCCCTATATGTGAGCAAGAATCAACGGTCCTGCTCGCGCTCTTTCACAAAGCCGACGGTATCGCAGGACGCGCCACGATGGCGCTCCGGAACTGGGATGCGACGCGAGGCTTGAATGATCTCGCTGAGGGTGAACTGCTCGGCATCGCCTTCGAGCACGCCAACGACATGACTCCGGAAGCGATGCCCGATAGTGTCGTACTTCTTGCGGTCAGCGGTCCTTCGTCGCTTATCCCGCACTCGGACGCCGAAGCGACACTGCTCGCCGCATGTCTTGAAAACACCCCGGTGTCTTGTGGCGGTGAAGTTCCTTGTTACACATCCGCGGCGTTGTCCTGTTTGCCGCCCGGTGTCACGGTTCGTGGCGAGACCCGCATCGTCCGCTGAGATCCCGTCTGCTACCCTTCTCCAGATGCGGATCGTCCATTATCTCAAGTGGATGCGATTGACCGACGGCGGCACCGTGCGCGCAGTCCTCGACTGGTGCGAGGCGCTCGCAACACGCGGTCATGAAGTTACACTTCTCACGGCGGATGACATGGATGTGCCGACCCCATGGAAAAACGGCGGAGTCCGTCTACCTCGGGTGATCAAACTTGAGCTGCGCGACCTGATCAAGGGCGCGGTTCGCGAGGGTGCACCCGACACACCGCTTCAGTTTCTCACGCGACAATCGCTCGCCATTGCCAAGACCGTGATTGAACAAGCGAACTGTGTACATCTTCACGGCGTGTGGGCGACATCAAACCTGCAACTCGCATCACTTGCAAATAAACTCCGCGTTCCATACATCGTTTCACCACACGGCATGCTTGATGATTGGTCCACATCTCAAAGCGCACTGAAGAAAAGACTACATCTTGTGTTGTTCGGTGGTCGAATGCTCCGCCGCGCGAGCGCCGTCTTGTGCACCGCGGAGGGTGAGGCAAACCAAGCGAAAGCCCATTTTGATCCAAACAAGTCGCGGGTTCTTCCTCTGTTGTTTGATATCACACCGTTTCAAAAACCTGCCGATCCGAAACCCGCGATTCAGATGTTCAACTTTGAACCCGAGCGACACAGGGTTTTGTTTCTCAGTCGTCTCAGTCCGAAAAAAGGCGCTGATCGCCTTTTGCGCGCAGCGGCGTTGTTGAAGGACATCAACGCGGACTTCATCTTCGCCGGTCCCGCGGATTCCGACGAGTACGAGACATCCCTGAAAAACCTGGCACACCAACTCAAGATCGAAGGTGCCGTCCGATTTCTCGGCATGGTCCGCGGCGATGACAAACTGTCTCTCTTTCGCACCGCGGATGTGTTCGTCCTGCCCACAAGCCAGGAAAATTGGGGGTTTGTCATTCTCGAAGCGATGGCTTCCGGCGTGCCTGTGATCACGACGAAGGGCGTGGATGTGTGGCCCGAGTTACAGGCTTCGGGAGGCGCGAAGATCGTCGAGAAAGACACCGAAGCGCTCGCATGTTCGATCCGTTCGGTTCTCGAGAATCGATCGCTTCGCAGTCAGATGGGACAGGCGGGGCGCGACTGGGTTCTTCGAACGTTTGATCATCATACTATTTTGTCTTCTTACGAAAACCTATAT
>JBKDPX010000107.1:0-1365 GCA_046342165.1 Phycisphaerales bacterium
AACGATTCGAGCGGCATTCGAGCCATCGCGCCGACCACCGCGCCGATGTCACTCTCCAGTGTCGTGTTTTCCAGCCAATCGAGCAGGAATTCGATCTGAAGCGTGGTGACGAAGCCGGACATCGTGGACGCGAGTTCGAAGCGATCGTCTTCGGAAGTGAGTTCCTTCCATCGGCCCCTGAGAAGTGGAAGAAGACGCTCGTCACCGAGCAGGAGCAGACCGCAGAGACTCCCGAGTTTGCAGGGACTGCCGTCAGTCGCCTCCGTGAATCTCGCCAGAAGAAACTTGATCGTCGATAACGGATCGCCGGCGTCGGGGGTGACTGTTGATGTGAAATCGATCACCGCCGATGCGATGACGTGATGGTGACTCTCTCCCAGAATGAACGGAAGCAGTGCTTGATGACCGGTTTCCTTTTTCATGACCAATGCGGCGACTGTTTGTTCGAGCGCGAGTCGATCATTCGCGGAGAATCTGTCGACAAGCAATGCGTACAACCGCTCGATCAGCGGTCGAAGAAGCGGGTCCTGCTTTCGGCCGTAGTGGATGAAGAAGAGAAGCGCGAGCGTCCTGAGATCTTCGTTGTCGAGTTGCGGCCAGCTTTGCGGATTACTCATCGCTTGCAAGGCGCGTGCAACGGATTCCCGAGATCCAAGTGGCGTATCCGATGGTGCGCCGACCGGGGCGCGTGGCGGTGAAGCAGGTTGCGAACTCGCCGCGGGACCGAAAAGCCATTTGAAGAAACGATCGATCATCGGGGGCCATCCTTTGCGGAAACGACGACTTCATCGCAGTCGGCAATCAAGGTGTCGAGGATTGAGATCTGTGGCAGCAAATCTTCAGGCATCATCGGAGGTGATGTATGTCTGAAACTATGGCGACGCGCATTCGCCCGCTGCAGGCGAAAGATCGAGGTCGCACATCGTGCGTGCCACGCGGAACTCGCCGCCGCCTCAGCCCCGCTGGGCGCAAGTACGCCGTAGGCAGCGAGAAATGATTGTGCTTGTGCCGGCGCATCTCTCATGCCGTTGAGGAGCGCTCCCATCAGCCTCGCCCGGTGGCTCTCGCAGAACGATGTGATCGCGTCTCGATTTCCCGCCCTGTGAAGCGGACGTGCTTCATGCAGGAAGTCGATGTGATTCGGGTATCCCTTTGCGACATTTTCCGCTGCGCGAAACGCGAACTCGTACAGTGCGCTTTCGCCGCCACGAATCTCGAGAGTTTCGAGTTTGGATCCGATTTCGAGCGGCAACTTAGTGAAAATCGGTTGACTTGAAATTGTGATGATCTTCTGCATGGTGCTGAATCTCCATGATTGGGCGAGGGCGCGGTTTAGATTGAATCCATCGGTTTTTCGTGCAGGAT
>JBKDPX010000108.1:0-4609 GCA_046342165.1 Phycisphaerales bacterium
GAATGCCGAAGCGGTGAAGGTGCCCTGTTTCATGCCTCAAGGATATCGAGCCGCCTGACCCGAAGAAAGGCGGAAGCGAAGTCGGCGCAAAAAGAAAAACGCCGCGGCAATCGGGAGCCGACGGCGTGGACATGGCTTGTGTGTGAGAATCAGCGGGATCTGCGACGTCGAGCGGTTGTCAGCATCGCACAGCTGAGCAGTCCCAGCGTGCCGGGTGTCGGCACGTAGAACGCCAACTCGTATCGAAGCAGAACGTAATTCGCTCCGTCATCAACGAGCGACTGATCGAAGCCCGGATCATTGAAGACGGCGTGAAGCAGGTCTGTGCCGACCGCCGGATCGGAGCCTGATGCCGGCGTGTTCGGGTAATACACCGACTGGAGACCGGAGCCGTAGATCTGCGACTGATAGAACGATCGTCCACCGTTTCGGCTGTAGTAAGCGGTCGCGTTGTTCAGCCTGACTTCTTGAATGTAGTTCCCGGCGTTGATATCACCGGTGGTTGCGCGGAAGTCGATCGGATCCGTCGCGCCGATGTTCCATCTCCACGAGACGACCGGAGAACCTGACGGATGACTTGACGGGAAGAGCGCACCGCCGTTGGTCGTCTTGATGATGATGTTCACGAACGACACGGAGCTGGTCGAGGGAACCTCTTGCCACTGAACACGGACCGTGTCGGTCCCTGAGTAGTGAGCGCCCAAGTCGGTGAACGCGCTGCCTCTTGCGACATTCGATCCGCTCCCGACGCATGCCGGACGCGTGATGCCGTCGAGCGTAGTCACCGTGAGTCCGACGCTCGTCAAATCACCGGAGCGCACGCCGGGTGCACCGCCAGGCAACAGATCGACGCGGTCGCCAAACCCTCCGGCTGAGTCCTCAAACCCCGGAATCGACACGCGGTGTCGCACATCGGCGAAGGCGGTGGTGCCGGCGAGGGCGAGCCCCGCAAGCATGACAAGTTGAATTGTGGAGCGGCCCTTGAACATAGAGAGAGTCCCTCCGGCAAGCCGGTTGAAACAGCAAACCTCCCGCGGATCACCCATAGATCCGCGGCACAGCTTGTCTCTCTGGATACGGAAACCCCTCGTCGAACTCCACCATACCCCACAGCGGCCCAAGTGCCACCAATCGACCGTATTTTCGATAAAATCGTCATAAACGGCCAAAATCGGGCCGAATCGGGGCCGTTGAATCAGGTCCGTTCATGCCAACGACGGAGCAACTCTTCCTCCGCCGCTTTCTTGATGACATGCGCTCCCACCCTCGCCTGCACTTCAGGCGTCAGGTCGTTGTACCACTTCAGCGTCGCCTCGGCGGTCTGTGCCATGGGTCGGATCTTCAGTCCCGCTTTCATGGCCCGTTCCGTTGATCGTCGGTGGAACCCCGCGAGTTCACCGATCGGCGGGATCGCCAGCGGCAGGCTGAACTCCTCGGCTTGTGCGAACTCGCGATCAATCCATGTGAACTTGGTGTCCGCGCCGACACCTTCGCGGCATGCCGCGACGAAACTCCCCAACGTCATCGCTCCGGACGGCGAAGTCGCATTGAACGTGCCGAAGACTGATTTCTCGATCACATGAACGATCCACTCCGCGAGATCACGCACATCAATCATCTGCATCGGATCTTCCGGCGCGCCGGGAATCGCCATCTCGCCGCCTTCGCTGATCCGCCGCGGCCAATACATGAAACGATTCGAGACATCCCGCGGACCGACGATGAATCCCGGTCTGATGTTGCACACGCGTCCGGGCATGACGCTTTCAGCCGCTTTCTCGCACAACGCCTTCAGCGGGCCGTAGTGTTCGAAATTCGCGCCCATTTCTTCGATTGATTCATCATCCATGTGACCGACCGCGGCGGTTTCGTCCGCCTCTGGGGTGTCGTTCTTGGCGTACACCGAAATCGTGGAGATGAACACGTAGGACTTCACCACATCCTTCAACAACTCCGCACTCGCACGAACGATTCGTGGCGCATATCCGGAGGTGTCGATCACCGCATCCCATTTCTTGCCGACCAATTGACTCAGACCCTTGGGGCTTTGCGGATCTCGCTCTCCGTCTTGCGGGCCCTTCCACTCGTCGGCGGTCTTGTCGGGGTCTCGATTGCCGTAGAGCACCTCAACGCCATCGGGAACCACGCTTGCCCGTCCCGCTTCCTTTCGCTTGGTCTCCAAACGGCCTCGATTGAAGTGGGTCACATGATGGCCATGCGCCAACAGCACATCCGTGCATGCGGGGCCGAGAAAGGAAGTGCCCCCCAGAATCAGCACCCTCATCGGCGATGCGGCGGGACAGAAGCGAGCGAAGCTCGGCGCGACCATGGAAGCAAGACCCGCGCCGGCGGTCATGCGAACGAACGATCGACGTGAAATAGACATCGAAACTCCTTGTGAACGTTGCATGCAGATGCGCGATCCGGGCGAATCCGTCATTTTGTCAAATCAGGTCTGCGCATCAGTTCCTCGATCAACGCCTTGGCGTCATAGCACTTCCGAAGCGCTTCGATCATGCCGCGCGAATCGACGGCTACCGCGCGGTTCTTGGCGGCGTCGTAGATGAAGGCTCCGGTGAGCGAGTGGATGTTGCCGTCGAAGACCAATCCGACGACTTCACCTTTGGTGTTGACCACCGGACTTCCGGAATTGCCGCCGATGATGTCGGCGGTGCATATGAAGTTGAACGGCACGTCGGCGTTCAGCGTGCCGCGCGCGGTCATCCAACTCGCCGGCAACTCGAAACCGTCCTCTACCTTGCGCTCGTCGAATCTTGAGAATGTTCCGCCGAGAGTCGTGAAAGCGGGAATGTTCCGGCCTTCGTCTTCCAACCCCGTCACCTTCCCGTACGTCATTCGTAGAGTGAACGTCGCGTCCGGATACTCGCTGTCTCCATGAATCGCGAACTTTGCGGCGGCGATCTTGGCGTAGTGCATGCGCTCGGGAGCTTCGACCTCATTTTGATAGCGCGTCAGCAGTTCGCGGCTCTCGGAATCCAGCGCCCGGGCGATGGCGAGCATGGGATCGTTTGATTTCTGCAACTCCGCCGCTCCGCCCTCGACCATCGACTTGCGAACGGCTTCATCGCGAAGCAGCGTGGCGCGCACGGCCTCGGCGGCGCGATCGGCGGGCGACTTTCCCGCAAGCAAAGTGACGGTCACCGGGTCGTCGCCGCCGAGTGATTCGGCGACATACGCGAGGGCGGAGGTGAGACGCTGAATCTCAAGCGATTCGTGGATCGGCTCGGGAGAATATAATGAAAGATAAGTAGACGCCAGCGCCGCGTCCGAGTACTCCGGCAGTCTTTCGCTTGAGGGTTTGGGAAGTTCATCGACGAGTCGTTGAACGTGCAGCGCGATCTGCGCGAGTTGCGAAATCCTGGTCACTCGTTCGATCGCGAACTTGCGCTTGTAGAACGCGGCATGCGCCTCCTGCGCCTGTGCGATCGCACGATAGCTTTCGTCAGGGTTGTTGCCGGAGGCCTCCGCCTTCGCGCGAAACGCAGCCTCCTCGTCATACTTGTGTCCGAAGGTGCGGATGTCCTGAAGTCCGGTCAGTTGTCCCGTGAACGCCTTACGGCTGTTCGCGTATCCGAAGCGATCCTCCATCGCCAAGCGCGCGTTTTCCTTGCTTTTGCCGGCGAACTCCGCGAGTTTCATCTCGTTGCGCCAGATGAACCCCAATCGTGCCGGCAATTCGACGTCACGCACGAACCGAAGGTGATCCGTCGTCAGCGAACGCCGCGTTGAGCCGGGATGGCCGAAGATGAAGATCATCTCATCTTCCTTCGCGCCCGCATCGCTCCACCGCAGATAGTGTTCCGCTTGCAGCGGCTTTCCGTCTTCGTAGATCCTGAAGAAGCAGCAATCGAGGTTGAAACGCGGGAACTCGAAGTTGTCCGTGTCGCCGCCGAAGAACGCGATCGACTGCTCCGGCGCGAAGACCAACCGCACATCCGTGTACGACTTGTACCGATACAGGTGATACGCGCCGCCTTGGTACAGCGTGACCACCTGGCTCTTGAGTCCCGTGATCCGTTCGGATTCCGATTCGATATCCGCGATCGCCCGTCTTCTGGCGACGCCGGCCTCCGCCGGGTTCTTCGACTCGCTCGCCGCGGCGTTGACACGCGCGGTCACATCCTCGATCTCTTGCAGCACGCGCAACTCAAGATCGGGGCAGCGCAGCTCCTCGGCGCGCGTTCGCGCATGGAATCCGTCCTTCAGCAGATCCCGCTCTTTCGTCGATAGTTTCCCGATCATGTCGCTGCCCACGTGGTGATTCGTCATCACAAGGCCGTCGGCACTCACGAGCGAACCCGAACCTCCCGTCTCGAATCGAACGCACGAGCGCTGCATGTGCAACAGCCATTCGCGCGAGGGCTCAAAGCCGTACGCCGCTTTCATCGCTTTCAGGGGAGGATTCGTCAGCAGCCACAGTCCTTCATCAGCGGTCGCGGCGGCGGTCAGCGCACATGAAACGATCAGGGAGAGCAGTTTCTTCATGCGGGATTATTGCTCAAAGGAACGAAACGAGCGTAAGCGCATCATCACTATGATCCGCCATGTCTTGGATGCAACGCTTCGTCATACCGCTGGTGTCGGCTTT